>NZ_WHJF01000249.1:0-1900 GCF_011682185.1 Massilia genomosp. 1 | reverse complement strand
GCAAGGAGCGGGTCGATCACGACGAGACCATCAGCATCGGCGACAACCGCACCGAAGATGTGGGGATCAACGAGACCATCACGATTGGGGCGAACCGGACCAAGACGGTGGTGCAGAACGAGACCGATACCATCGGTGGCGCCTGGACCATCACTGTAGCGAAGATGAAGATGGAAACCATTGCCCTTGCGTCGATCCAGAACGTCGGTATGGCGCGCATGGAAAACGTGGGCCTTGGCTACGACCTGAATGTAGGGTTGGCGATGGCGACCATTGTGGGAACGCACAAGGTGACCAAGGTGGGCAATGAATATTCCATCACTGCGGGCGATGAATTGTCCATTACGGTGGGCAAGGCGAGCATGGTGATGAAGTCCGACGGCACGATCACCATCAACGGGCACACGTTCAGCGTGGGAACCACCGACGAACAAACCTTCAAGGCCGATGGCAACATCACCCTGAAAGGCAAGAAGATTCTGGAGAACTGATGAAGCAAGCCAAACAAGCCGGCAGCAGCCTGCCGGTCACCGAATCCGCGCAGCCGGAAGGTCTGTTACATGACGTGATCGTGCAAACGCCGCAGCGGCCTGCACGCGCCGACGGCATTGCCGTGGGAACCTTCGATGGTATCGGCACCGACGGCGGCGCCTTGGTCAGCATCGCCACGTTTGGCCTGAGCCGCATCCGCGCCCGTAGCATCAGCCCGCTCGATCCGAGCAACATCGGCCAAGCGCTGGCGCTGGGTTTCGAGGGCGGCGATCCGATGCAGCCGATTATTCTTGGCCTGATGCTGGCCGCGCCAGCGGTGCCTGCGTCCGCCCCTACCGACGTGCTGCTCGACGGCGAACGCGTGGTACTCACCGCCGAGCACGAGATCGAACTGCGCTGCGGCGAGGCGGCGCTAATCCTCAGTGCGGATGGCCGCATTCAGCTACGCGGCACGTACATCACTAGTCACGCCAGTGCGACACAGCGCATTCTCGGCGGTTCAGTCAACATTAATTAAGTGCGGGGTTTCTTGTGGAAGTGATCGTAGCATCCAAAAATATCGCTGTAAACATCAGCTTTCTGCCAGACATAACCGGTCGAGATCA
This sequence comes from Massilia genomosp. 1, assembly GCF_011682185.1. Taxonomy (NCBI): domain Bacteria; kingdom Pseudomonadati; phylum Pseudomonadota; class Betaproteobacteria; order Burkholderiales; family Oxalobacteraceae; genus Massilia; species Massilia genomosp. 1. The sequence continues at coordinate 803 of NZ_WHJF01000249.1, read as the reverse complement.
TCTCGTTGTTGTGGCCAAAAGCACTTGGCAAATTCCAGAGATGGGACAGCGAGCGCGCCCTATCCAGCCTCAGGCTATCGAGCAAGCCGACGTCTTCGTCGGCGAGCCGGGATCAAGCGCCATGCTCTACGGCTCCGATATGGCACGTTTTAAACCGCGTTGTGATGTTTTGTTCAATGCGAGCGCACATGCACCCAATGGGCTACCTGTAGAGGAATTAGTCGTTGCCTGGCAAGTGGCATCGCTGCGCAAGGGGTTGCGGGTGCACGGAGAGCGCCGGTGGAACAAGCGGCTCGGTTTTACTTCCCTTTCAGCAGCTCAACCTTTTGTAAAAATACCGCTTCACTTCGGGATGGCATTTGGCGGGACCCGCAGCTATAAAAAAGGCTGGGGTAACAGTGCCCAGGTCCTAAGTGAGTGCCTGCCTGCCAATCCATCCGGTATCGGGTGGTTCGGCGCTCGTGCCGAAGACGAAATTGGTGGCGAGCCAGCGCCGTGCTTGGAAGCGATGGATGACCCCGTTCGCAAGCCGAACGGCAAGCAGGTACCGGTCGGATTTTCCGCGATCGCGCGCCACTGGTATCCACGTCCTCAGTTCGGTGGAAGCTATGATGAGCGATGGCAAAAGGAAGTATTTCCGTTCCTTCCAGATGACTTCGATGATCAATTTAATCAAGGCTCTATGCCGTTTTGAGTGGAACTGGACAGCCGGCACGGTAGATGGTAGATCGCAACGGAGCGGCGGCTGGTTGTAGTGGATTGGCCGGAAGGTTTTTAAACTTGGACATGCGAAGGTAGGCGAT
>NZ_WHJF01000248.1:0-1911 GCF_011682185.1 Massilia genomosp. 1 | reverse complement strand
CCTACTTTGATCGCCTTGGCATGCCTCGCCTCACATAACCTCAACTACTCGAACCGCCCGGTGCGGACCCGCATGCCGGGTGGTGTGGCAGGGGAGCAGCTATATTTAGCTGCCCCCTATGCCGATTTTCCGTGCAGGTTTGCACAGTTTGTTACCCATAAACAACGCCTATTGGTGATTTTACTTGCCAATTTGCAATCTTTGCCTGTATTATAGTTCTTGGTAAATACGCAGCATTCCGCGCGTTACCGTGAACCTACATACAAAAAACACCATGAAAAAACTTGCACTCGTGATCGCTGTGGCGATCGCTTCCCTGAGCTCGGCCCAGGCACAAACCCAGGCGCCTGCCGCCAACCCGTTGCGCTTCGTCGTCGGCGCCGGCCTGACCGCCGGTGGCGACAAGCTGGCCACCGCTGAATATGCGAACGGCGGCTCGATCGACGTGCGCGCCGGCGGCATGATTGCGTTCCTCGCTGGCGTCGACTACCGCGTCAATCAACAGTTCTCGTTCCAGGGCACGGTCGGCTTCCACGTCGACCAGGCCAGCGCCAAGAACGGCGACGTGACCTTCAAGCGTTTCCCGATCGAAGTGCTGGGCTACTTCCACCCGAGCGACAAGATGCGCATCGGCGGCGGCGTACGTTATGTGTCGAGCCCTAAGCTCAATGGCGACGGCTTCGGCGCCGGCGTGTACCAGGAGTTCGACAACACGGTCGGCGCCGTGGTCGAAGGCGAATATTTCTTCAGCCCGAACGTGGGCCTGAAGCTGCGTTACGTCAAAGAAGAGTACGAGTCCAACTACGCGGTCCGCGGCCGGACCTATACCGAAAAGACTAAAGGCGACCACGTCGGCATTTTTGGTAATTTTTACTTCTAAAATTCGTTCGGGGCCTATATAATACGGCCTCTTTTCCCTGATAGCTCAGTTGGTAGAGCGACGGACTGTTAATCCGCAGGTCCCTGGTTCGAGTCCAGGTCGGGGAGCCAGAATTTTTGTTGTACAGAATCAAGGGGTTACATGCTTCGGTGTGTAGCCCTTTTTTCGTTTACGGATCTATGGCGGGGACTCGAAGATCGGAGTTCGCTAGTCCTACTTGTTCTGAGGGCAGGGACGGTGGCCGCGCCAGTCGAGGTAACCCCAAGGCCAGTTGTCTATTTGCGCGTAGCGGGCCGTGGTGAAACTATCGACTACTGGGATGGGTAGGGTCTACGGGGGGCGAGACACATGAAAGGTGCTGGCACAACCGTTGAAAGTGGCCGAGGCATGGCTGCAAGACACAGAGGCTAGACATGCTGCTTTGTCTAAGTGCTCTGCCACCTTGGTATGACTGGTGAGACCTCGAAAAGCATTTCAAGGCATGACACAGTAGCAACCTCAAGGCCAGCACGGCGAGCGAGCATAACCCGCTGCATTTCGAACAGGTGCTCGATACAGTAAATACGAACCTTGATATCGTGGCCGACAGAGGATATCCACCTACGAAACACAGAAGCGATGTAACCACCGCATTGCCAAAACCCGTGCCTGCGTCGAGCATGTGTTCGCCAAGCTACACAACTCGGTGGTAGGCCATGCGCTAAGTTGGCTGGGACGCGCATGCAGCAGCCCAATTGGAGGGACGCTGCCTGCAGTTTGCAGCGCCTGGTTTACCTGAAGGAGGCCGTGCGTCCAGGCGTTCTGACACCCCAAGGTGCCGCTCGACCTACCAAAAGTGTTGCTGGTGCCTTGGAAAAGCCGGCGAAAGCGGCTTCGCTCACGTACTGCTGCGCGCATTTCAAGGGAGCCTCTTGCAAAACTAGCGGAACGGATGAAAATTGCTTGGCAGCGCAAGCGAAAAGGTGGGAGTGGGCGCCCATTTCTGGCATGATTTAGTTTCTGAAGCTTAATCAAAACGCCCACACCATGAA
>NZ_WHJF01000247.1:0-1921 GCF_011682185.1 Massilia genomosp. 1 | reverse complement strand
GTAAGCGGTAGCTGAGCGGCGTTGTAGATCAGCCGTTAAATCTGTGCAGGTCCGAGCGTAGCGGATTGTCGGCGCAATGCTGTTTCCACAGTCGCGGTGTCAGCTGCTCGACCTTCGAGGCGGGATGCTCGCTGATACGCTGGAGCACATCGACCAGGTAGTCATACGGATCGATATCGTGCAAACGGCAGGTGACGACCAGGGACTGAATCACGCCGACATACTCGGCGCCGATTTCCGTCCAGCAGAAATTCCAGTTTTTGCGCCCCATTGGAATGACGCGCAGGGCGCGTTCCAGGTGATTGGTATCGGCAGGCACATCGGGATCATCAAGGAACACTTCGAGTCCGGTGCGTCGTTCGCGTGCATAGGCCATGGCCTTGGTCAAGGGACTGCTGGGCAGCAATCCTTGCTGGTCGAACTGCACACCAATCCAGACAAAGAACTGCGTGACCAAGGGTCGGGTGTGCGCAATCCGCCAGGCGCGCTTGGCCTCTCCACGCAAATCGCGTTCGCGGATCTGCGCCTCGACCTGGTAGATTTTGCCGATCAGATCGAGCGCGTGCGCGGCGCGCTCCGGTTCGATTTTCTGCGCCTCGAAGAACAGTCGTCGCGTATGCGTCCAGCACTGGGCATGGGTGATCCCCGTTTTGCGCGCATAGTGACTGTAGGCGCTGTATCCATCGCTGAGCAAGACGGATTTTTCCGGCGGCGACAAGCCCAGCGCGTCCTCGATATTGCTGGCAGCGCGCGTGGGGAAGTACAGAAACGACACCTCATCGCGCTCGCCATAGAGCGGCCAGAAATACGCGCTGCGCAGTTTGCCAGGACCGGTACGCCCGGCCTTGATCGGGGTCTCGTCCATGGCCTTGACCCTGGACTGGCGGATCGATTCAAGTTGCGCCGCATGGATGGGCACCAGCAGATCGATCGCGGCATGCGTGAGTTGCGTCAGCCAGCCCCGGCTGACCTTGATGCCCCGGTCTGACAGCCTCATGTGCAGGCGATACAGCGGCTGATGATAGGCGAATTTATCGACCAGCATGCCGGCCACGAAGCTGACGTCGGCGCGGCTACCCTCGATCACGCCTTGCGGCGCTGGCGGGCAGGAAATGGCGGCCGTATCGCGCCGCTTGATCACCGGACGAACGTACTTGAGAATCACATAGCTGCCAGGACGTTGGGCCAGCCGATGGCTGACCTTCTCGCCGATGATATCGTAGTCGTCGGGGCCAAGGCCATCGGTCTCGTGATTCGGCATGGCGATGACTTCGACCGGCACTTGCTTTTCGTCGAAGAAGAGATTGGATCCGTCGCCGTCTGCGCGGGCCGGCGCCTTTGCGCGCCGGGTGTGCGCCGCTACCGTCTTTCCTGGCGCTGCGCAGGCATCGACAGGGCTCGGCAGCTCCATCAGATTCATCTGCTGGTTATCGGAAGGATCGAGTGCGCGGCGCTCGCTTTTCTTGCCAAAAATCTGGCGCCGGAACCACTCCAGTTGATGCTTGAGGTCGGCTATTTCAGTGCGCAGCACATTGTTCGCATGGACCAGATCGGCCAACTGTTCTGTACTCGCGGACATGGAAGAAATGCTCTGGCTCATGCAGATAATTATAGCGATGAACAGCCCCATCACAAAGCTCCCTCTGGTTTTTTGGCGCTGTTTTCAGCATGCTTGTAGCGTCGTTTACACAGCTTGGGAACGATCCCTTCGAGCAGCAATTTCAAGCCCGTCCAATCCATTTCCTCGGTGCGCACCTTGGACCAGTCGGACACGAAACGACCCTGTTCGAGCCGCTTGGCCCACACGCAAAAACCGGTGCGGTCCCAGTACAGCACCTTGATGTGCGTGGCGCGCCGGTTGATGAACACGAACAGCGCCCCGCTCAGTGGATCCTGGGCCAGCGCATGGCGCGCCAGCGCG
>NZ_WHJF01000246.1:0-1954 GCF_011682185.1 Massilia genomosp. 1 | reverse complement strand
CTTTTTCGGGATGCGAGAGAGTCGAGAGGTCGGGAAGAGGGGCAAGTTTTACCATGACCGGCATCATGCCCGGATATCGGAATGTTTACAATTGCGCGTTTACAACGGTCAGGGCTAAACAGTTACAAAATTCATTATGAAAAATTCATGGAGACTGGCGTCTTACATGCGACAGGAGAGACGTCTACCTCTCCAGCTATATGGTATGCAAGTAAGTATGCAGTGAACGAAGCTGAAGAGGTTTTGGTCAAATTTGCGTTGAAGCCAGGTACCATGGAAAAACTTCTGGACATCGGCATTGCTTCTGAGGCTGGAACTAAACAGTTGTTTTCGAAGCTGCCTATGACGCCTTCCGGGAAAGCAAAGTGGGGAGAGAATCATGCCCGTATTAAATTCGAGCAGTATCAAGTGACAACGGCACTCGGTAGCCAAAATGGCAAGGCAGTCAAGATTTTTAGTGAAAATATTGTTCAGCATGAGCCAACTCCATTGAATTTCGACGGCCTTATCCACAAAGCTAATGCGCATAAATTTAAGATGCACGAGGATTAATTATGTTTTTGCAATTAGATGAAGCGGCGGTGCCTATGAAATTGGTTTATCAGCTGGAAGAAGACCATAAGCGGGATCCGACCCGGGTAAAACAGACGCAGGCGCTGTCACTGGATGCCTCAAGGCCGAGCATGGGACTCAGTAGCCGGTTCGGCCTGTACGGGTCACCAGAGTGGTGGGCTAACCTGCGCAACGGTACGATCAAACAGCAAATCATATCCGGCGAAATTACCGGCTTGTTTATCAGTCGTGAGGACGAGACCGAGGTATACGCCGTGTCGGTGGTCACACCGCATGAGGAAGTCGATTATATGGAGGTCCATGTACTTGATCAAGCGGATGCAGGCTTGTTTCAGATCGGCAGCCGCGTCGACGCCCTGTATGCGTATAACGAGTTGAAGTTCCAGCCCCCTGGCGGCAGTATTGCCTACTCAACCAGCGTAGTGGAGGTCGCCGTGTCGCTTGATCCCGTCGAGCGGAACCGGGAATATATGACTGCGCAAGCCACAGCGCGATTGCCTGTGCCTGCATCGTCCAGGGATAGCACGGCTACCTTCTTGGCCTTGGATGGCGAGGTGCCGATGAAGCGGGTATTCAAGCTGTCTGCACATCACCGGCTGTATCCTGAGGAGTTGAAACGCAAGCAAGCACTGAGTTTGGATCAGGAGAGGCCCGACGAGGGCCTGCATACGTACCACGGCTTGTACGGTACGAATGAATGGTGGCACTACCTGCAAGCCGGAAAAATTCGCCGGCAATTGGTATCAGGCGTGATCACCAGCATGTACCTTGGCCAAGTGGATGGCAATGAAACGCCGGTGCAGTTAATTGATGTAACAACAGCGAGCAATTTCTACATCGGACTCCCGCTATATGCGAATGACGAGGCCGATCGCGCGCTGTTCCGGATGGGATGCCAGGTCGATTTTATATTGATTCATCTGAAGCAGAAGGGACCGCGCGACCCGGACGGCGCATCTGATTATGCGAAGGAAATTCTGGAGATGGCGGTGTCGCTGGAGCCCATTGCTTCGCAATAATCGGTGCGCCAGAGCTTGCCTAGTGCTCCGGACCGTGCTGGTAACGCCGGCATGATCATCTGGATGGAACCGCACTACGTCTTCAAAGATGGATGAGGCCGGCGTGCCAATGAAATTGGTCTACCAACTGAAAGAAGATCTCAAGAGGGATCCGAAGCGGGTGGAGCGTACGCAAGCGCTGACGCTTGACGCGTCGAGGCCCTGCATGGGCCTGAGTGGGCGCCTCGGACTATACGAGCCAATTGCAAAACGATTTTTCTGAACTGGCCGACATCAGGAGAGCACGATTTTTCATCGCTTTTTCGTGATATCGGAGGAAATCTGATCGGTTACGGCGGCGGAATCATGGCTAATCTCATTTT
>NZ_WHJF01000245.1:0-1963 GCF_011682185.1 Massilia genomosp. 1 | reverse complement strand
CGATAGGTCGGTCGGCGCAGTTGGAACTGGGGGAACGCTAGCCAATCAAGTCCGTTCTCTTCCAGGAACCGACAGTAAGAGGTCATGTCCTCCGCGATACCGAGGAAGCTCTCCATATCCGGCTGCGGTTGTCCTTCTAAGCGCATGAGGATCCAGATATTCACCTCATCCCAAGGGGCTCCATTCCCTTTTAGGCCCTATGACGTTTCCGGTGAAACTTGACATCGGCTATGCTGTGAGGTTCTACCGTCCCGGAGTGCGGTCAAGGGCGGCGCGCGCTGCGCGCGTGCCGGCGTAGCGCACCCTTGACGGCATGCAGGGCGCATACGCTGGTCCATGGCCGCCGACGCGGCAGGCCGTGGCGGCGACCTTGGACAACAGGCGTGCCGGCGTTTCCGGCTGGAGAGGGCAGTTTGAGTATTGGCATGGAAACCCTGTTCACCACCGCACTGGGCTTGCAAGCCCCGTGGGAGGTGAGCGAATTGAAGCTCGACACGGGAGCGAGACGGATCGACTTTGAAGTTCGCTATCAAAGCGAGGAAATGGCCTGCCCCGCCTGCAAGGCGCCGGCGCAGAAGATCCACAGCCGCATGCAGCGCAGCTGGCGGCACCTCGATTTCTTTCAATTTGAAGCTTGGGTGCACGCAGAAGTACCGCGCGTGCGCTGCCGCTCCTGCGGAAAGACCTCGCGCATCGAGGTCCCATGGTCGCGCCCTGGCAGTCATTTCACTCTACTGTTCGAGGCTCTGGCCATGTCCTTGTGCCAAACAATGACCGTGGCCGAGACAGCCCGGCTGCTGCGTGTGACGGCGCATCGCCTGTGGCGCAGCGTCGGCCATTACGTCGCCGTGGCGCGCGGCAAGGATGACATGAGCGAGGTGAAGCTCATCGGCATCGACGAGACCAGCCTTCGGCGCGGTCACCAGTACGTGACGGTCGTTCACGACCTGGATGCCAAGCGCCTGCTATTCGCCACCGAAGGCCGCGACCACGAGACGGTGGTCGCTTTCAAGGCCGATCTGATCGCCCATGGCGGGCAGCCACAGCGGATCGAGCACGTCTGCATGGACATGGGCCAGGCCTACATCAAGGGCGTCACCGAGCAATTGCCGCAGGCCCAGATCAGCTTCGACCGCTTCCACGTGATCGCCTTGGCCAACGATGCGATGGATAAGGTACGCAAGCTGGAAATGGCGGAGCATCCGCGCGTCGTTCGCAGCGCCTTGGGGACCGAACGCAAGACCGTCCGTGCGTTGATGTGGGGCATGCGCCGCGACGCGCACAGCTGGACGGCGCGCCAGCGCGACACGATGTATCTCTTGCAGCGTTCCCGACTCAAGAGCGCAAGGGCGTGGCGGCTGAAAGAAGCATTGCGGGACACCTATCGGCACGCCGTGGCCGCCAACAGCGCGGAAGCGGCGCAGGCGGCGCTGGAGCGTTGGATATCGTGGGCCCGCCGAAGCCGGCTCGAGCCGTTCAAGAAACTGGCGCTGACGCTGCGCGAGCGCCTGCCAGGCGTCGTGCGCGGCATGCTCGATGGCCGCAGCAACGCCTATGTCGAAGCGATGAACGGCATGCTTCAACAAGCCAAGCGAGCAGCACGCGGCTTCCGGAGCGCCGCCAACTTCATCGCTATCGCCTATCTGCGCATGTCCAAACTCGCTCATTTACCCGTCAATCCCTTGCAGGCCGCCGTGAAGCGGTCGGTTTCAATTAGGCGATACCGTGGCGGTCGTCAAGTTTCACCGAAAACGTCATAGAGCCGAAATTGCCGCATCCTTGCTGGATTTTTTTATCGAAAATGATATTGGAAATAAAATTGCAAAGGTAAAGAATTCCCTGAGAGAGGCAATTGAAGCCGACCTTGATGATGAATCAGGCATCAACGAACTTGAGCGAATGTATGAACACCGACTAGCCGATCCATCCTCAACCGTAAGTGAGCCCAACCCGGGGAAGGCTT
>NZ_WHJF01000244.1:0-1968 GCF_011682185.1 Massilia genomosp. 1 | reverse complement strand
CCGCCGGCTCTGCCAACCGAAGCCGGAATCAACATGCCCAAAATGGACATTGGCACCAACGAGCAGACCGAAGAATGCTCCCTAAACAATCTGTAAATACTGTCTCAAATAGTTTGACACGCTCCGCATCTATCGCATTGGGCAAGCTTGGAGACGTGGAGCCCGCGCGTCCAGCTCTGGTACAAAGTGTTCTGATGCAAGCGAGCCTATATAGCGGCGCAACCGGCGCCATACGTGCCCAAGCCAGCCGCCGCCTTCAACGCTGGGCACGCGAGCTTGCATGTCTCATGCCTATTGGTGCGCCTGAAGCCCGCGACATGCTGGCACAGCTCCCGCCTCGCATCGCCCTCACGTTCGCGCTATGGCATGGCGATCTGGCTCACCTGCCCTTCGTCATCGGCCAGCTAGCGGATGAGGACGTCGGCCGCTACGCCGGCTGGGTATGGCAAACACTGACCGGAATCGACCTCACCGCCAGCGGCTTGGCCTTGCCGGAGCCCGATCCCGCGAGCCTGGACCCCGATCAATTAATTACCGAAACCCGGCTCGACGCCGATAGCGGACATCCTCAAGCGGACCAGGCTGCGGTGAAGGCCGCAACCGCTGCCAGCCCTCACCTCGTCGGTCGCGGCAAACGCGTGCTGCTCGGCCGCGAGATCGACGCCAAAACCGCCCTCGACCTGCTCGAAAACGCACCGCAAGCGATTCGCGCCATGGCCGCGCAGATGCTCAACCACGCGCAGTCGACCGTCCGTATCAACGTGCGGGCATCCACCACAGAACAGAGAATCGCAATGAACACGCTGCACGACATGTTTTCCCCACGGGCGGCCGCATGAGTACATCCCTGCTCGACCCATGGACCGACGCCGCCGCCATCGCAACGCGGCTGAACGCGCCATCCGCACGCCTGACATTGATCATCGGCGCCACCGGCTGGTGCGAAACCTGCCGCACGCTCAAGCCGGTCTTCGAATCCCTGGCAGGCGAACACGGCGGAAGAAACGATACCTGGCTCTGGCTCGACCTTGAAGATCACGCCGAGTTCCTGGACGACTTCATTCCCGACAGTCTGCCGCTGCTGGTTAGCTACAGAGGTGCTCAACTGACCCACGCTCTCGTTCCCGGCCGCATCACCGTATCGGCGCTGACCGACCTGCTGGCGCAGGCACCGCACATCGAACAAGCCGAACTGCCGGATATCCGCGCCCGTCTGATGGCTGTTGACTGGGCAACGTAACTGTATTTCTCAAGGCGTGAGTAATGCTGGAGACAAATGCCCTTCCGATCCAGGCATTCGTTCGCGCCTCCTCCATCAGTATTGGGCGGTAGAGTAGATTGGCCAGCATGGTGATTCGCACCCAACAGCGTAGGATGCGAATCACAAAACACAGCGTCCAACGGCACCGTTGAGTACAGCGACAAGCCGCAAGGCGCGGGCAAAGTCTCGTCCGTCAATCGCAACGGCACCACCACCACGGTGCGCGAGCGCGAGCGTACTGCCGACGAGCACAACCGGCACATCAAGTTCCTGCTGGCACAGGCGCGCATCCGCGGCCTGAAACTGAACGACTACCTCGAATACATCGACTACCTGCGCCACTACAGCCCGGTTCGCTTCGACCGCGTCATGAGCGAGCTGCGCCTGGAAGATCCGCAAGCCTGGATGAAGCTGCAAAAGCATGCCCAATTCCGTCCCCTGCGCGAAACGGGCATTGGCCTGAAGGCCGCCGCCAAAATCATGGGCGCCTCGGCCGGCATGGCCAACGGCAAGTTCGGCGGCAGCATGGAAAAGTGGATGGAAAGCACGCTCAAGGACTTGATGAAGCGCGACCGCTACGGCCCGTACGCCGACGTGCTCGGCGACAAGGCCAGCACCCTGGTCACCAAGACCCCGACCTTCTCCAACTCCCGGCTCGGCCAGTACATGCAGGCCGAAGGCGCCCTGGTCGACGCGGCCTCGGCCAC
>NZ_WHJF01000243.1:0-2008 GCF_011682185.1 Massilia genomosp. 1 | reverse complement strand
CTTCGCGCCGCCCGCCCTTGACCCTGCTCCGGACCGGACATCGACAAGCGCCGCAAGGCGCAGACATTCACAGCGGTAGCCGATATGGTAGCCGAAGTCAACTTCCACTCAAAACGGCATTGGGCCGGCTAAACAGTTACCGTTTTTGCACGTCTTTTAAGAAAAATTTTCAGGTTTCTGATATCCCTTCATAGGGGCTGAACAGTTACGAAAAATCGTGCTCTCCTGATGTCGGCCAGTTCGGAAAAATCGTTTTGCAATTGGCTCGATAGTTCGAGGAGGTTCTTGTTTTGCAAAGAGTAGCTGGCGGACGTTTGAGCCCGCCTGATATACCGAATCACCTTTCGATATAACTCGTTCGCGCATGGCTTTTCCAAAGCATGCAATTTCCTGAGTCATGCTCAAACTTCTTTTCGCTCTACGCTTGACAACCTCTACTATTTCGCTTCTCACGTTGATTTTCTCAGAAGAGTTGAAAAAAAACTGTGAAAGCTGTTCATAAGTAGGTTGACCATAAGCTAGGCTGGCGTGTAAAAGTTCTTGAGTTCTCTGAACTTTTTCGCGCAGCATTACATCCAAACTTTCCCATGCGATAGGGGAGTACAGTTTTCCCGGAAGTTTCAATTTCGTCTCCGTTCAAATAGCTCGCTTCTTCATTGCTCTAAGTGGTTCGAGTAACCATTCAAATAGGGTCTGCTCTTCCAAAATTAGGTCGGCACTTAGCCTCATGCCGGAAACCAGACGCCAATCTCTCCCGTAGGCAGCAATGGTTGGCTGAGAAAGCGAGACACGAATCCGAAAAAGCTGTTCGTTTCCGGCGCCGGGAACTGGCAGCTCCCCCGGCAAGAGTGGCGTTCCCGACACTTCCCGAACGACCCCTTGCCCCATGCCGAAGGTCTGGTAAGGGAACGCGTCGTACATGATGCGCACCTTCGCCCCTGGATGCACGAACCCCACGGACCTGGACGGCGCCCACAATTCGACTTCGAGCTGGCTGTCTGATGCGGCGGCTGTTGCGGGAATGATCACGGCCAGGGTTTGTCCCGGAGTGACGCTTGTGCCAGGGCGCGGCTGCAAGGCGGTAACGATGCCGTCGATCGGGGAAATTAGGCGACCTGTATGCTGGGCCTCAAGACTCACCTCGCGCTCATCCAGCTGGGCCTTGAGGTTCGTCGCCTCTGATCTCGCCAGGTTGGCCTCGGCGTGCAACCTTCCGATTTGGGCGCTCACTTGGGCGAGCTGGCTCCGCTGCAATTCTGTTTCGCGCTCAGCCTGAGCAATCTCATGCTGCACGGCCAAGTAGGCATCGTCATGCTGTCGGCTGGCGGCGGCTGACAGCATTCCCGCATCGAGCAATTTTTGGTTGGCGCTTACGTTCTTGGCCTGCAGGAGTCTGCGTTCTTCGAGGATTTTTCTGGAGATACCCTGCCGTGCGAGGTCAACACTCAACCCGTCTCGGCGGGCGGTGAATTCTTCAATTTGCATCGCTAACTGCTGCGCCCGAGCATTCGCGTTCATTTCTTGAGCTCGTCGCTGAATCGCTTGAATGGACTTCAGGCTGGCGACGAGAGTATCGCCACTTTCAAGAACGGGATTAGCCGAGATTGCTATCAGTTCCTGGCCAACCTTTACATGCTGACCTTCGCTGACCAGCACACGTTCGGCGATCCCATTAAGCTGCGAGACGATTTTGAATGATCCCGCGCTGGGCGTGATCTGCCCGGAAACAGTTTCCTTACGGGCGTATCGCGCAGTAAGAAGAAATGTCACGATCACTACCATCACGATCATAAGAAATGCGGTCAGCATTGTGGCACTTATCGCCAGGGGCTTGACCGCAATCTACCGGACTTAAGCCTGTCGATTTTTTTACGATTGAACGTCGAAATCGCTTGACAAGATGACCGCTTCGCGCGGCCGCCGCCCCGCCCCCGCGGGGTTTTTTTGGGGGGGGGGGGGCGGGCCAAGGAGCTCGGTTTTGTGGGTTTTTGGGCGGATTTGGGGGGCC
>NZ_WHJF01000242.1:0-2023 GCF_011682185.1 Massilia genomosp. 1 | reverse complement strand
TGCCGATGTAGCGCTGTTTGGCGTCGAAGCGGTAACGCTCTTCGCGCCCCAGGTTGTCGGTGACGACGGTTTCCTGTTCCAGGTAGCGAAGGCTCCACGAGCGGCCGTCGTTGACCCAGTTGCGCGTAACCTTGCCGCTGGCGGCGTACTCGTCGTATTCATAGCGCGATACCACACCGCCCGGCTGGCTGTGTTCGACCATCACGTGATTGCGATAGACGAACTGGCGCATCACGTCGCCCTTGCCGTTGCTGACCTTGGACAGGTTGCCGCTGGCGTCGTACTCGTACGAGACCAGCAGTTCGGTGTCGCTCTCGGGCTCGGCCGGCTGCATGACAATGCTGCGCAGGCGCGGGTAGCCCCGGTGGTCTTCGAACGCCAGCAGGTAGCCGCGCCCGGCGCTGTCCTCGACCCGCTCGGGCAGCTGACGCAGGTTGTAGGAAATGGTGATCCGGTTGCCGTTGGCGTCCCTCTGCCCAACCAGACGGGCGATGTTGCTGGTGGTATCGGGCAGGGCGAACAGATCGCGCTCCCCTTTGCCGTCAACCAGCTCGAAGCAGCGCTCGTGCGTGCGCACCAAAGTAATTTTCTCGGACGGCAAATACAGCGATTCGCCGATGTCCGGCAACGAGAAGGTGATCTCGCCTGGAAAGCATCGAAACGTTCACAAAGGCGACTTGGTACTGCCTACTGTTCAGCCCGTGTTAGTTTGTAGGCACTGACCCCGTGCCGCTGCTCTGACCCCGTGCCGCTGCTGACACCGTGCCGCTGTTCAGCTCGTGGTAGTTTGTAGACACTGCCCCCCGTGTCGCGCGCATCATCGAGCAAACGCGGCTTGGATCGGTAGCTGTAGGCACTCCCCCGTGCCGCACTGTGAAGCCAGAAGCAACTCGCGGTCACCGGTTCCGCCCTCAATTTATTTATTCATTATTCATGCGATTTCGAAGTGCTTCCAATGATTCGTTAAAAGTGCGAGTTGGCAAATATGCAAAGGACACATCATTGAACCTTAAAGGTGCCGATTTTTTTACATACTTTAGATCTGGTAGCCATAATTTATCTTCGCCGGGAAATAGAAATTCCCATAGTTGATCTAGGAATGCAGGAATTTCTTCATCGGATAATCCGAGCGTGGAACATATGTGAGAAACGGCCCCACTAGGCTCTGTATTCAAAAGATATCTTAAGGATTCTTTTGTTTTATACCGCGACTCATCCGTCAGGCGGAGATATTCAGGCTGGATTATCTCATCAACAAGAAATTTAACATGATCTTTACACGCTAGATCTAATAATTCAAATATATCCTCGTGCTGCTCCATGTCGTTTTCTAGAGCAATCGGGCCTATCAAATGTGCAACATAGTGAGGATTGATATTTACAACTTTGGATTTCATTAGTTTGTCCATTAAAAAAGTTCACCCACACCCTTTTTAGAAAGAACCGGGAAAGCCGTGACTACCTTCCCGGTCACTTTATCTATACCAAAGTTGGCATATGGAGTCTTATCGTAAAATCGGGATAAATCAGAAGCGCCAAAAAGTGGTGTCTTTTTCGGAAAGCCACCACCAACGAAATCAGGATATTTGAAGGAAATGTATACATTCACCGGTTGCCCCGTACTGATAGCATGCTGTTGAATTCGCTCAGCGCGATTTATTCCATACAGCATATCCTTATATGTATAAAATTGAGTAGAGTCGACCGTAAATCTGTTATTAGGATTGTTGCCTTGCATCATAATTTTGCCGTCGGGCCTACGTCCAGTTGCTGAAGAGACAAGTTGGTCGCGCAAAGGAATATCGGGGCCATGCCGTTCAAGGAAGTGGCTGTTGCCTCCCGTCTTTTTCAGTAGCTCTTTTCTTGCGAGTTCTTCAGTTCTAACAGAAATTATTTTTGGTGATTAGCGCTGATCTTCAGCTAACCGACACCACGCTTCGGTTCGGTTGCCCGTGGCGACAGCAGCGTACAAGAGGCGCGTCAAGATGGTCGACAAATCGAAGCGCCGGTTAAATCGATACTG
>NZ_WHJF01000241.1:0-2029 GCF_011682185.1 Massilia genomosp. 1 | reverse complement strand
CATGGTGTGGGCGTTTTGATTAAGCGTTAGAACTAAATCATGCCAGAAATGGGCGCCCACTCCCACCTTTTCGCTTGCGCTGCCAAGCAATTTTCATCCGTTCCGCTAGTTTTGCAAGAGGCTCTATTAACCAAAAAGATAAATCAGTGTTAATCAAGTATGTAGTATTCGACACGGATGGAGGATTTTTGGCTAGAAATTTTTACCTCCAAGAGGGCGGAGGCGCGTTGCTATTTGACAGTACTTGCTACCCGGCTGAATATTCGACGCTTTATAGAAAATTTGAAGTTATTGATTAAAACAAGGCTACATTGTGAATATGAATGATATTTTCATTAACGCAATTCTTTCCGATGCGGCGTATGCGCGTGGTTTGAAAGACGGTTTGACAGGGGAAGGTTTAGAAAATGCGCTGAGTAAGCGAGTGAGTCCGTTGTTGGTCGAGTATATCTCAAAAGACTTTACCGTCCTAAGCCACGTGGAATCCAGTGATACTCTTGGGAGTGGATACGACGCGACGATGTGGAAGCAAGATTTGACGGACAAAGTGTACATTTCATTTCAAGGCACGTACGGCCTGCAAGATTTCGGGGCAGATGCTGCGTTGGCATTCATCGGCGTAGCCCGCAAACAGGTGGTTGATATGATCAACTGGTGGTTTCGCGAAACCGGAGGGGAAAATGCACCGGTACGACAGATTGCACTCTGGTCTCTACCGCCGGGCGCTTCCACGGTCCCGCCTCCCGAGCTTTAAGGGCGCGATTTTGTCTGATGCTTCTTATGCGGATAATTTGGTAGATGGTGCCGAAGGGCGCCGGTGCAGGACTCCCGATAGGAGAGCTTGCGTGAGCGTTAGCGGTTCTGAGTGTGGGCAGTCGTCGGCCCAATCAGCCTTGAGGCGATCTCCGGTTTGAAAAAAGAGTAGTTATTTACGTCAATAAACGGAGTGTTTAATAATGGGATTTTTTTATTTGGGACTGCTGCTAGGCTGGATTATTGTGCTTTTGGTTATTGCAAGAGGGATCACATGGTTAATCGATGTCCAGCATAAAAAAATGGTCACAATGATAATTGTCATGTTCGGATTGCCACTGCCGCTGGCAGATGAAATTATTGGCGCTATGCAATTCAGTGAGTTGTGCAAATATCAAGTTATCTACAAGTCACCGAATATGCAGAATATGAAAGGATCACGACTGATATTTATTGATCATAAGGAAATTCCAATTCATGGTAAGGCGCTACCCATGACTCGGGGGATGGAGGACTACGTTAGCGAAAGCGATCATTCATTGATGCTGAGTTTCGCCATTTTCAGGGCGGGTCAAGGATATCTGGCCAGAACATTCCCGCTGAACGAGGGCGGAACTCCATTGATTTTTAGCGGTGATTGTCAACCAGAAGAATATCGCATGCTTTTTACTGATTATAAAATTGTTAATTGATTGGAAAGTTGTTATGAATTTACGCAATATATATATAAATGCAATTCTAGCTGATGCTTCATATGCTGCCAAGTTAATAGATGGATTGGAAGGTTCAAAATTGGAGAAGGCATTGAGCTTTCGAATGACCCCAGCTCTGGCTAAGTTTATGGCAAGAGAATTTAGCGTGGTCAGCCACCTTGAAACTGATAGGGAGGGCGTCCGTTGATCTTTTCCGGCACATGCCAGCCGAAAGAAATTAGCACAATTTTTATTAAATACGAAGTTATTAATTGATCTGAGAGGATATATATGAATATGCATGATATTTTTATCAACGCGATTTTGGCTGATGCTGTTTATGTGGACAGTTTGGACGATGGCTTGACAGGTTCACCCCACCTCGTTATACACAAGTCTTGCGCGCGGTGCCGACCGTGCTGAAAACCTGTTTACATTCAATGACTTAACGCGCCCCGTAACTGTTCAGCCTGAATGACCAGAGCAATCAAAAGTTGTAAACTCTTGGCAATTGCCGCATCATGTAGGCATGCCACCGAAACCACCTCGTGCCGACCTGACCAAGCTGTCCCATGCCGACAAGG
>NZ_WHJF01000240.1:0-2040 GCF_011682185.1 Massilia genomosp. 1 | reverse complement strand
GCGGCGCGATCCTGTTGCCAACGCATCACCTAAAAGGCGAGAGTAAACCTCAAACCAGCCCAGGTTACAAGTGCCATCGCAAGTACTTGAATGTAAACAGATTTTTCAGGCATCGGCTGCGCTGCTCAGAGTTGTGTATAACGATATGAGTTCTGGCGGGTCCGGTGGTTGCGCTGGCTGGGCTTGCCGCCGGCTATGGCGGCGGCATGCTTGGTGGTTGGGCTGGCGGCATGATCTTCGGTCAAGGGTCGGACGGCCAGAAATGGTCTGCCTTGGGCGTCGGCGCGCTTACTGGCATGGTTGGAGGAAGGCTCGGAACGTGGGGTGTCAATAAGGCGCTGCCAAGTCCCATTACGCCAGGAAAGGGTTTTATTAAAGGCGGACTGCCTGGTATGCGATCAGCGCAAGCGGCTGGTGCAGAGGCATCAGCAAAAGCCTTCACAAAACCTTTAGCGCCTATAAAGGCGCCAACCAAAAACCGGCCAACAGTATTTGACAAGCGCACGCGTGAAGCAGACGCAACGGCAAAAGTGGTTGTAGATGAAATGGCGAAACTTAAAATTAAGAAAAAGGAAAGCCCGTCAGTTCAAATTTTAACTCATGAAGATGGAACTGTGAGTGTTGGTCTTTCCGGAAGTGTTAAAAGCCCAAAATTCAGAGAGAACGCTGCAAAATTGCAAGCCGGATTAGATGCATTGGAAAAAGGAAAATATAAAGTAAGCACTACAACATTGGATAAATCGAATGGAATTAAGCAGCTTGTCGATCGCGACTTGTCACCGATTGGTCCTGAGCCAGGAGTGTGTGCCGAGGCCAAGGCCGCTGCTGTTGCAGCGGAGAATCCGAGCCCGATCAACGGTGCAGCAACTGTTTGGCGTGGTAAAGCGGATAATCCTCATCCTTACAACAATGAAAATCCGGGGCCGTTTCCTTATGCCGATAAAAAAGCTCATAAACTGTCCAAAGATCAAATGTGCCCATGCATGACATGTGCTGATGCGTCAAATAGTAGGATTTATCATGACGCTGCAGTATATGGGAAAATTCAAAAGGGAGTTGCTCAATGAATATTTCGAATGAACTAATAAATTTGTTGATGCCGTATATCAAAGATGCTGCACCGCTTGATGAAGTCGAAATTCGGAAATTTGCCGCCGAAAATAACATCATTTTGCGTGAGGATCACAAGAATTTTTTGATGAAGATTGGTCGTCCTCGAAATGGGAGATTGTATATTTTTCATCGCTATGGCGGAGATTTTGATTTTGAGAACTTGGTAGACGACTTTCTTGAAGTTTATCCCGATGTGGATACGCCATCAGGATCGACTTACTTCGGAACAAATTTTGTTGGAGATAGTTTTTGTATTGACGACGATACTGGGAAGATATATCTATATTCCACAGGTGAAAAATATGGCGTTGTGCATGAGACGATTGAAGGCTTCCTGCTGGAGTGTTTGATCACAGCTTATCGTAGAGAAGCATTTTCTACCGTTATTTCTAAGGATAGTGTGGGTAGAGAATACATTAATGAATTTAGATTGATAAATAATAAATATAGATTGAGTGAATCAACTCGATACAGTTTGGAGTATGGGAATATTAATAATTTGGAAATATTTTCTGAATATTTCTTTGTGGATAAACAGTTAATTGTGATTCATCCAGTAGTGGATAGCTTAATTGTGATGAGTGGTGGCATATTGAATGAACTGCGAGTATAGACTGGCATGATCTGAAATTGTGAGATGGAGCAAGGTCAGGTTGATAATAGCTTTAAGATAGTCGCGTCGTGTGAAATCAGGCATCCGATATTGCTTGAGGCGCACGGGAAGGAACATTGACGGGGACATAGGAGCCAATTGCAAAACGATTTTTCTGAACTGGCCGACATCAGGAGAGCACGATTTTTCGTGACTATTCAGCCTCTGGGAGGGGTGTAAAAACCTATTTAAAATCAATGGGTTGCGGCCATCTGAAAACAGCTGAAAAACGCGAAAACCCGGCTTTTTTCATAAAAACTGAGTAAATCGCGCCT
>NZ_WHJF01000023.1:0-76755 GCF_011682185.1 Massilia genomosp. 1 | reverse complement strand
GCGCGATGAATGTTTTAGCGCGAGGACATCGCGTCTTAGCCTGTGGAGAGTCGGCGCAGTCAGGCCGCTCGATGAAGCAGGAACCCACCGAAGCGACCCGTAGATCATCACGCGGCGCCGTAGGAATTCCCTTCCTTTAGGGAGGGGTGGATGTCAAGTACAGCGCAATGTGGCCCTTGCTATCGAGTTCGGATTGCATGACGGCGGAGGTCACCATTTTCACCGACGATGCCGTCTGCTTTTCTTCGATCGCGATCATATGCACGGCGCTGTCGCTGACCATCAGCACCAGCCATTTGCGGCCGCTCGGGGTCGGCAAGAAATAGGCTTCGTAGCTGTAGCTTGAATGGTCATAACCGAGTTTCTTGTTAAGCGCGTAGCTATCGCCGCCATTGGCGTTCGTGAACGCATCATCAGTCGGGTTCACCGTATTGACCTTCACGCCACCCATCTCCAAGGCCGCCTTGGTGTAATCGCGCTGGGCCTGGAATTGCGAAATCTTGGCGTCCGACAGATCGAACTCGGTCTTGCGAAAACGTCCTTCGACGGTGTGCAGTTTGTTACCGACAATCACGTGCAGCTGGTCGAAATCGGATGCTTCGGTGCGCTGTAACGATCCGACGACATTCGCTGGATAATCGATGAACGGGAACGGCGGCAGCGCCTTGGTGATGACCGCGATCTTGTCGAGGTCATCGCCGGTGGCGTTCACGGCGGCGGCCGGCGCCGGCGCTGCCGCGGGCTGTGCCGGCACGACAGGTGTGACCGTGGCGGCGACGGGCGCGCTGGCCACCGGCGCTGCCACCGGCGCGGCCGGCGGTTTCGGCTTGCATCCGGTGAGGGCGAAGGCCAGCGAGATCGAAAGGCAAAGGGCGGCGTTGAGTTGTTTGGTCATGGCGGTCAGTAGGAACAAAAAAGGATGGGCCTGGCGCTGCCAGGGGATAACGATTACATAAAAGCAAGGTGATCATACATCGCCGCTGACGCATCGCAAGCGGTAATCGCGGCGGCGTTTTACCGTTTCCGGCTGGCGCTCAGCCTTTGACGAGCTTGACCAGCTCGACGCGGCGGTTTTTGGCGCGGCCTTCTTCGCTGCCATTGTCCATGAGCGGCTTGTCGGCGCCGTGGCCGGCGGCGCTCAGGCGGGCGCCGTCGATGCCGTCGCCGATCAGGGCCTGCACCACCGCCTGCGCCCGTTCGCGCGACAAGGCCACGTTGCGGGCCTTGTCGCCGGCATTGTCGGTATGGCCTTCGATGGACAGGTGCAGCGCCGTTTCCTTCTTCATCAGCGCGGCGATTTCGTCGACCGCCGGCTTGCCGTCCGCACGGATGGCCGCCTTGTCGGTATCGAAGTTAATGTACAGCGCGACATGGCCCTTGGTGTCGAGTTCGGACTTCATGACGGCGGCGGTCACCATCTTGACCACCGACGCGGCTTGTTTTTCTTCGATCGAGATGACGCGCACCTTGTCGTCGTTGGCCATGATCAGCATCCACTTGCGCCCGGATGGGGTGGCGAAAAAATAGCTGTCATAGCTATAGTTGGCATTCGGATAATCGAGCTTGTGGCTCATGGCGTCGTTCAACACGCCATTCATTTTCTCGAACACCTCGTCTTTCGGAGTAGTCGTGTTGACCTTGACGCCGCCCATGTCGGCGGCCGCCTTGGCGTAATCGCGCTGGCCCTGGAAACGCGAAATGCCGGCGGCGGCCAGTTCGAATTCGATGCGCCGGAAACGCCCTTCCACCGCGTGGATCTTGTTACCGACGACGAGGTGCAACTGATCGAACCCGGACGCCTTGGTGTTCTGCTTGTCTTTGCCGACATTGTCGGGATAATCGACGAAGGGAAACGGCGGCATCGGCTTGTCGATGACGGCGATCTGATCGAGGTCGCTCCCGGCGCTGGCGGCGGCCTCGGCCGGCGGCGGCGTGGCGGCCAGCGGGGCCGGCGCGGCGGGAGGCGCCGCCACAGGGGCCGGCGCGCTTGCCGGCGGCGGCGGCGCGACTGCTTCTTTCGGCTTGCATCCGGTGATGGCAAAAACGAGCGGGATCGACAGGCAAAGAGCGGCGTTCAATTGTTTGGTCATGGCGGGCAGTCGGGCAAAAGAGGATCGGCCTGGCGGTGCAGGAGAACGATTACATAAAAGCAAGGCAATCATACACGCGAGCTGATCCACAACAAGCGGTAATAGCGGCGCCGTTTTACCGTTTCGGCCGGGGGGCGGCAGGCGCATGCCGGAGCCTGCGCCGCTGGCGGTCGGTGGTATGATGACGCCCCCAACGCGCGGCCTGCGGCCCGCTCTCACTCTCACACGATAAACATGGATCCGTACAAAGTTCTCGAAGAAGCCAGGCCGATGCTCGATGCGGTGCTGACCCAGGCTGGCCTGCAGGCGCCGGGCGAGCCGCTCGACCTGGACGCGCTGCGCGCGCCGTTCAGCCAGTGGCTGCAAGCGCAGGCGGTCGGGCGCGAGGACCTGGGGTTCTTCGTCGGGCTGGCGGGCGCCTTCATTTCGCAGTATCTGCTCGACCTGGCGAATGCGTCGGTGCAGGTCGAAGACGAGCGCATCAGCGTGCGCGTGCCGCTGGCGGGCGGCAGGGAGCGCCGCTTCGATCCGTATGCGGCCGCCTCCAGCCTGATTCTGAAAAAAGGCAGCGTGGCCGATTTCCTGGCCAGCGTCTGCGCATAAGGCGGCCCGGCCGGGCGTCGCCGCCGGAGCACGCGGCCGTCACGATGGCCGGGAGTTAGCCATACTGCGTTTGGATCGCGTCGACATACTTGGGTACATTGATGGCGTAAAACCCGGAGCTGTTGATGTTGTTAAATTCGATGACCTTCAAGCCGTCCTGCGTCAGGCCGACATCCATGACGAACGAGTCGGCCGGCGTCCAGCGCTCGATGATGGCGCGTGCGTAGTCGAGCACATCGTCTTCCACCGTGGGCGATAGTTCGGCCCGGCCGCCGATGCGGTACACCGAAGCGCTCACCACCTTGCGCTTGACGATAAACAGGCGGTACTCGCAATAGATCGCCTTGACCGGCGAGACGATCACCTGCATCTTGTGCAGGCGCGCCCTGGCGGGATCGCGCCGCCAGTCGGCGAGCATCTCGGTATCCATCAGCATGCCGTCAAAGGCCTTGTTATCTTCGGCCGGACGGATGAAAATGTTTCCATGCGCCCGGTGTGGACGTCCGCCAGCGTGCCGCACGCAATGTCGTGATTGAGCAGTTGGGAACCGAGTTGCGCCAGCCAGAGATCGAAGCTGAAATTGTCGTTCAAAAAACTGCCTGGCGTCCATCCCTTGTCGCGCGCGATGCTCGCCAGTTTGATGGCGCCGCAAACGTACACCTTCCCTGCCGGGTTCGCATCGGGAACCATCTCGACGGTCCCGTTGGGAATCGCGACCGGCGTATGGGCAATGCCGAGCGCGTCGAGTGCGTCGACCAGCAACTGGTAATTGCCCGGCTTGAAAATACTTTGTTGAATGATCCAATGCATGGTGAATCCAGAAAGAGGCTGATGCCTGTGGGCGCACAGTGTCGCAGGCGCGGCAGCGCAGGGCAACAAGAACCGCGCGCGGCCGGCGTGCGCGCAGTGGCGCAGCCGGCCATTGTTGCGAGCTGCGCCGCGCCATCCGCCCGGCGTAGAATCGAACCCGGCCGATGCGCTCGCGCGCCCGCCATCGAAGGATGATCGATCGTCGCCGATAACACTGATGAAAGGAGTACCCGCATGACTGCGCTCACGCCAGATGGCTTCATGAAGGAAGAAAGCTGGACCGAGGGATCGGCCGAACCCAAGCACACGCTGTGGATTTCG
Source organism: Massilia genomosp. 1 (assembly GCF_011682185.1). NCBI lineage: Bacteria > Pseudomonadati > Pseudomonadota > Betaproteobacteria > Burkholderiales > Oxalobacteraceae > Massilia > Massilia genomosp. 1. Next base: position 72,931 of record NZ_WHJF01000023.1, on the reverse strand, counting down.
GAGGCGGGCGGACTGACGCAATTCGGCGCTTTCGTGGAAGTGTTGCAACCGGGCACGCGCTCGTCGATCAAGCACTGGCACAGCGCCGAGGATGAAATGGTCTACGTCCTGGAAGGCCAGCCAACGCTGGTCGAAGGCGATACCGAAACACTGCTCAAGCCGGGCGACGCGGCCACCTTCCGCGCCGGGGTCGCAGTGGGCCACTTTCTCTGGAACCGCAGCGCATCGCCAACGCGCTGCCTGGTGGTTGGCACGCGCGCCGCGGTCGACCGGATCACCTATCCCGAGCACGACCGGGTGTGCCACCGCGACCGCGCGCTGCCCGACGATATCTGGACCAACGCCGCCGGGGAACCCGCCGCGAGTCCGTATTGAGGCCTTCCCCGGCAACCAGCACGTAACATCCGGTAACGCATCCATACGCCATATCCCGGCCGCATACGGTATGATAACAAATTGTTATCAGCAATCATCGCTCATGACTGGCTGATATCGACCGATGCGCAGCTTGCGCGGTCGCGCTTTTGGAAGAGGTTTGGATGGCTGTCGTTGTAGAAAAAAGACCCGGGGCCAAGGCAAGCGCCCCGGCGCAGTTTGGACTGATCAATCTGTTAAAAGTCATCGCGGCGCAATTGATTGTGCTGCACCACCTGGCCTTCTACGGTCCGATGGCCGACTATGCGCGCCCCCTGATGCCCGATGTGATCGACTGGCTCGATTCCTTCGCGCGCATTGCCGTGCAAGTGTTCCTGGTGATCGGCGGTTTCCTGGTGGCCAAGTCCTTGTTCCCGCAAGGCCAGCCAGGCGCGATCAATCCGCTGGCGACCGTGTGGCGGCGCTATGCCAAGCTGGTGCCGCCGTTCATGGTGGCGATTTTGTGCGCGGTTGCCGCTTCCGCCCTCGCCACCCGATGGATGACGCATGATTCGATTTCCCCGCCGCCCGATTGGTTGCAACTGGCCGCGCACGCGCTGTTGCTGCAAGGCGTGCTCGGTTACGACTCCCTGTCGGCGGGGGCGTGGTACGTCGCCATCGATTTCCAGCTGTACGCGGTCGTGGCCATGCTGGTCTGGCTGTGCGGGCGCGTTTCCGGCGCTGGACGGCGGCGCTGGCTGATGCCCGCCGTGGTGGTGCTCGGGATCAGCACGTCCCTGTTGTACTTCAATCGCGATCCCAACTGGGATGAATGGGCGCCCTACTTCTTCGGCAGCTATGGACTGGGCATCATGGCCTGGCTGGCGAGCGATCCGAAACGGCGCCCACGCGCGGTGGCGCTGCTGGTGGCGATGATCCTGGCGCCGACCCTGGTCGCGCTGGTGCTGGACTTCCGCCTGCGCATCGCGGTGGCGCTGGCGGTGACCTGCGTCCTGTTTCTGTTCGGCCGCGCGCGCACCGGCGCGTTTTCCTACTGGGGCATGTCGGCGATTAATCGCCTGGCGCAGATCTCCTATTCGATGTTCCTGATCCATTTCCCGGTGTGCCTGCTGATCAATGCGGCGTTTGCCCGCTTCGTGCCACCCGAGCCGCATTACCAGGCGCTCGGCATGCTGGCAGCGTGGGCTGCGAGTGTACTGGCGGGCGCGGTATTTTACCGGTGCGTCGAGCTTCCCCTGGGCCGCATGTTGCAATCGGCCACGGCGGCGGCGTCGGCGCGCAGCGCATTCGTCTGATCGAGCGGATCAATCCCGGCCAAGCACGGCCCGTTCGATCGTGGCGATATCGATTTTTCTCATCGTCATCATCGCATCGAACGCGCGCTTGGCGGCGACGGGATCGGGGCCGAAGACAGCCGCCGTCAGCGCGCGCGGCGCAATCTGCCAGGATAATCCCCAGCGATCCTTGCACCAGCCGCATTCGCTTTCTTGGCCGCCATTGCTGACGATGGCGTTCCACAAGCGGTCGGTTTCGGCCTGGTCGTCGGTGGTGATCATGAACGAGAAGGCTTCGCTGTGCTTGAAATGCGGGCCGCCGTTGAGCCCGATGCAGGGAATGCCGGCCACGGTAAATTCGACCGTCAGGACATCACCTTCTTTTCCATCCGGGTAGTCGCCCGGCGCGCGGTGGATGGCCTGGACTGCGCTGTCGGGAAAGGTGTCTGCATAAAAGTTGGCGGCGTCGACGGCGTCGCCGTCGTACCACAGGCAAATCGTGTTCTTGCTGGTCATTGCATGCCTCCCGAAAAGTTGAACACCGGCAGCGATTGCCGCAAAACAAGCGACGCCGCCCGAAGGGACAGCGGTCGTTCGGTGAGACTAAAGCGCTGGCCGGGATTCGTCAATAGCGTCCGATACGCCAGGTAAAGCCGAGCTGTGAGGTTCAAGTACAGCGCTAAGCGTCGTAACTATCCGGGCCTGTCAACGGTATCCGTAGTCCTGTCCGTCTTCAGACCACCAAATAGCGTTGCCCCAGTTCTTGCCCGTCTTGATCCAGTGGTGAGTCCCGTGAGATCCGTAGATTTGCCTGAATTCGTAGCCGACGGCGCTTAAGTTAACGGCATCAGACTTCAGCGGCCGGGTTTTCTTTTCAAGATCCTCATGTGCCGCCGGTATCCGACCACAGATCGGAAAGATCGATTTTCTCTCCATCCCATGGAAGCACTTCGGCATAGTCACTCAGTGACAATGGCGGTTCCCCAGCCACCTCGCGCCGACGCATTGCCAGTAGACTGGCCAGGCAGTTCGCGCCATGCGCATGTTCCCGCTCGAGGAATCGGGGGCCGTGTTTTTCGGCCAGCATCGTCAACGCTCTTTGCGCCGCGGACCAGAACTCCTCTTGATCGTGCGGCGCGAGGCCTCGGATGTCGATGTCGAGATAGCCGCCTGGCCGGTCCGAGACATCAAACAGCCAGCGCCTGAGCTGATCGGCGCGCGTTTCGTTCGCGATCAGCCACAGCATGCTGCTCACCCCAAGATGCGATCTCCACATGGCTCTGCCGTCTGCCAAGGTAACTGCGGCTGACATCGTGGGCTCCTTTCAAATGTGATATGGCGGCGACGTTCCGTTCATTCGTCGTCGATATAGAGCCAATAGCCCAGGCAAGCATCGTTGAGCGCGCACAGAAAAATGTCTTGCGTGTGCCGTGTCACCGGCGTCCAGGAACACTGCGCTACCGTCCGCCCATCTGAAGGAAACTGCGTATTCATATACACCTCGCACGTACACATCTCCTGGAAAAACACGGAGGCAATATCGTCCAACACGTGGCGTTCCACCTGTCGGCAGGACATCATGTGAAGGTCCTGCTCGATCAACCCGACCAGCGCCCGATGCGCAGATCCGATGGGTATGCGCTTCAATGCGCGCTCCGTGAGCAGCAGTTCCAGGTCGCCGTGGCTACTCAAGGTGCTGAAAGTATGCCGAGCGCCGAAAAAAGCAAACACGGCTTCCTTTCCGCGCATGGCCGAGTCGATCGGCGCGGCGCCGAACGCGAGGTAGCCGTCATCCCAGGCGTGTGGATGCGCACGCAGGCAAGCATGCGTCAGGGGCAGAATCATCTCAAACATGGGTCGCTCCGATGGCGGGCCTCTACTTTACCCGACGAATCACGTCGCCTTCCCAGCTGTTGACTAATTTTGCCGTCCTGCGCCGCGCGCCAACCGTGTGCTTCTGGCTAAGACCGATTGCAACCGATGTAATTTTTGATTTTCCAGGACGCCACTGCTGGACCGCCAAGGCCGGGTGGCCGGCCATCCGATGTCGACACCCTGGCAAGGGATGTTGCGGCGCCGGTACGCGCAAGTAGAAATGCAGGCTCTGGTGTTGTAAAATTAGAAACTGGTGTGTGCTCAACAGCACGTTGCAGCCGTCGCACCTGCCACCACAACGATCACCGCGCCGCGCCTTTGGCCTCGGTTTTTCTCAACCGCCCAGCGCCATTTCCGTGCGCTTGCTTAGCGGCCGTGGATCGCGCGCGCGGTCGTTTCATGGACGCGAAACATGGGCAAGACCAGACTCACGCAAAAAGGAAATATCATGGGCCAAAGCGAAAAATGGAAAGAATACGACATTGCCGAAGGCAGATTACACCTCTTGATAAGCTATTACTCGCAGTGTGTATATAAGGAGGAGCATAAGGCGGTCCCGGATATGACGCAAATCGCGCAATGGGAAAATGAAAAGCGGTCGCTCATGGCCTTGGCAAGGGCGCTCGACCTCGAGGACCAGGTAGCCATCGCCAACATCAACGCCGCGTACGGGCCAGTGCTCGGTGCAGTCAAGGCGCTGGCGAACACCGGGACCGCACCACCATACGAACTCGACAAGGCCGAACACGACAGACTCTACGCGCTCATTGCGAGAGATCATCTGCCGCGCGTCGAACCGCAAGAAAAGCCGATGGCGATCATCACAGGCGGCCAGCCCGGATCAGGGAAAAGCAACCTTACCGCCGAAGCAAAACAGGAATTCGCCACACAAGGCGGCTATGTCCTTGTCGACCCCAACGAGCTTCGCTTGAATCACCCGGCATACTTTGAACTCATGAGCGAGAACGACCGCGAAGCGGCCGACTTGACCCATAGCGACGCTTCGACATGGGCGAAACGCCTGACCAGCGACGCGATTGAAGGACGGCGCAACCTCATTATCGACCAGACCTCGAAAAACGCGGACGCACTGCTAGCGCTGACAACCAGGCTGAGCGAGGCCGGCTATCACGTTGAGCTGAGAGTGATGGCAGTCAACCCCGAATTGAGCTATCTACGCACGTTGCTCAGGTATGAAGGCCAGAAAGCACAAGAGGGAATGGGACGGTTTGTTCCGAAGAACGTCCACGACGACGCCTATGAAGGCTTGCCGGGCAGTGTTGAAGCAGTTGAGCGCGCCAAGAGTGTCCATGCTGTAAAGGTTTACAGGAACTGAACGCGCATCCATGAAAACAGCCTGCGCGGCATGATTGAGTGCGGGCACAAATTGAATTGTGTCCACAACTTCGATTATGGACACAAAAATTCAACCAGTCATTTCGCGCCCGAAGCGCGGCCCCTACAGGCAGCACAGCATCGAGTTCAAGCGTGCTGTTGTAGCGAAGTCTCTTGTTGAGGGGACTTCAGTGTGCGCTGCTCAGGCCCCCCGCCCCGCCCCAGGCTGCAGTCGCACGCGATGGATGCCAGTTAAAGATGTGCTCGGGTAAAATCGATATCCAAGCAGCCATGAGGGGCGATCGCCCGAGGTTCTCTTGTGACCGCAAGAGCCCATCAATCAACATAGGGAGTAGAGCTTGATCCAGCTTGACAGCCACATCGTTTCGGATATCGCGGCGCTTGAAGGGATTTACGGAATGCCTGCCGCAGCGTCAATGAAAAAAGAAGTGGCATACATTCATCCGCACTATCGAAAATTCATCGAGGCGGCGCCGTTTGCCCTCCTGGCAACAAGCGGATCGGACGGTCTCGATGTGTCTCCCCGAGGTGACCCCGCTGGTTTTGTCCGGGTCCACGATGAATTTACCTTGCTCCTTCCTGATCGTCGCGGGAACAATCGAATCGACAGTCTGCGGAATGTCCTGCATGACTCCCGGGTCTCTCTCATCTTTTTGATACCCGGGATTGGAGAAACGTTGCGGGTCAACGGTACCGCATCGATTCAAGTCGATCCGGGTTTGCTGTCAAGCTTCAGTATCGACGGCAAATCGCCGCTTTCCGTATTGGTCGTGAAAGTCAACGCGGTGTTTTTCCAGTGCTCACGCGCGATACTTCGTTCGCATCTCTGGGACCCGGCCAGGCATCGGGATCGTGGGGATTTGCCGAGCCCTGGAACAATCCTGGGGGATTTGAGTAGCGACGAAATTGATGGCCCAAAATATGATGCCGATTTGCCTTGGCGTTTATCAACAACTCTTTATTGATCTCGGCAGCGTCGCTGACCCGTACATTTAGTGCCGATTTGTCCCGGCATTTTGTGTGATGCCCCTGAAGGTGGCTTGTCTATTTGTTTTCCTGGAGGACCTATGGACATGGCTAAAATTTCCTCGCAAAAAGGGGAAATGATGACACGCGATACCGTTGTGCTTGGGCAGGGGACAAAAGTTCCTCCGCACGTTGCTATCCCGGCGGATATGCGGGAAGGATCTCTGCGGTGTTCGAGGAGATTCGACGTGTATTCGAGAGAGGGCCTGATCGAGTGATATTTTTGCGTGCGCTGCGCGCGGCGCCTTCGGCGCGCCACCGCGCAGCGGTGGCAGATGGACGATTCGGAGAGGGCTGGGCGAGTACGCCAAGCCCTTCGAATCCCCGCCGAAGAGCCCGCAGGGGCTCTTCTTCTCTCCTCCATGAAACAAATAAAAAAGCCACCCGAGGGTGGCTTGTTTATTTGTGTTCCTGGCGGAGAGACGGGGATTCGAACCCCGGATAGGCTATGAACCTATACACGCTTTCCAGGCGTGCGACTTCAACCACTCATCCATCTCTCCTGCTTTACATCTCCGCCTTCGCGAAGCCGCAGATTATAGCAAAGATTCCGCGAAGTATGAAGAAATTTGCATTCCGCCTTACGACGCTTCCTTCAACTGCTCCAGAATGGCCGGATTTTCCAGGGTCGAGACGTCCTGCGTGATGGTCTCGCCCTTGGCCAGCACCCGCAGCAAGCGCCGCATGATCTTGCCCGAGCGCGTCTTGGGCAGGTTGTCGCCGAAGCGGATTTCCTTCGGCTTGGCGATCGGCCCGATTTCCTTGGCTACCCAGTTGCGCAGCTCCAGCGCCAGCTTCTTCGCTTCCTCGCCAGTCGGACGCGCCTGCTTGAGCACCACGAACGCGCAGATCGATTCGCCCGTCGTGTCGTCCGGCTTGCCCACCACCGCCGCCTCGGCCACCATCGGATTGGCTACCAGCGCCGATTCGATTTCCATGGTGCCCATGCGATGCCCCGACACGTTGAGCACGTCGTCGATGCGCCCGGTAATCGTGAAGTAGCCAGTGTCCTTGTTGCGGATCGCGCCGTCGCCCGCCAGGTACATCTTGCCGCCCAGCTCATCCGGGAAATAGCTGCTCTTGAAGCGCTCAGGATTGCCCCAGATGGTGCGGATCATCGACGGCCACGGCCGCTTGACCACCAAGATGCCGCCCTGCCCGTTCGGCACGTCCACGCCGGCCTCGTCGACAATCGCGGTCATGATGCCCGGCAGCGGCAAGGTACATGAACCCGGCACCATCGGCGTCGCACCCGGCAGCGGCGTGATCATGTGACCGCCCGTTTCGGTCTGCCAGAAGGTATCGACCACCGGGCAGCGCTCGCCGCCCACGTTCTTGTAGTACCACATCCAGGCTTCCGGATTGATCGGCTCGCCCACCGAACCGAGCAGGCGCAGGCTGCTCAGGTCGTATTTGGACGGGTGTACGGCCGGGTCGACATCGGCCGCCTTGATCAGCGAACGGATCGCGGTCGGCGCCGTGTAGAAGATGCTGACCTTGTGCTTGGCGATGTTGTCCCAGAAGCGCCCGGCGTTCGGGTAGGTGGGAATGCCTTCGAACACGACCTGGGTCGCGCCGACCGCCAGCGGGCCGTAGGCGATGTAGCTGTGACCGGTGACCCAGCCGATGTCGGCGGTACACCAGAACACGTCCTGCGGCTTGATGTCGAAGCTCCACTTCATGGTCAGCGCGGCCCACAGCAGGTAGCCGCCGCTGGCATGCTGCACGCCTTTCGGGGTGCCGGTCGAGCCGGAGGTGTACAAAATGAACAGCGGATGCTCGGCATCGACCCATTCCGGCTCGCATTCGGCCGCCTGGTCGGCCACCAGCTCGTGCAGCCACAGGTCGCGCCCTTCGGTGAAGGCGATGGCGCCGCCGGTGCGCTTGTACACGATCACGTTCTTGATGCTGTCGCAGCCGCCCAGCGCCAGCGCTTCGTCGACGATGCTTTTCAGCGGCAAGTGCTTGCCGCCGCGCAGTTGCTCGTCGGCCGTGATGACCGCCACCGCGCCGGCGTCGATGATGCGCTCCTGCAGCGACTTGGCCGAAAAGCCGCCGAACACCACCGAGTGGGTGGCGCCGATGCGCGCGCAGGCTTGCATGGCGGCCACGCCTTCGATCGACATCGACATATAAATAATGACGCGGTCGCCCTTCTTGATGCCGCGCGCCTTGAGGCCGTTGGCGAACTTGCACACGCGCTCGTACAGATCCTGGTAGGTGGCGCGCGTGACGGCGCCGTCGTCGGCTTCGAAGATGATGGCGGTTTTATTGGCGTTGCCATTCTTGAGGTTGCGGTCGAGGCAGTTGTACGAGACGTTCAGCTGGCCGTCGTCGAACCATTTGTAGAACGGCGCATCGGTCTCGTCCAGGGTCGAGGTGAACGGCTTGTGCCAGTCCAGATTCTCGCGCGCCAGGCGCGCCCAGAAACCTTCGTAATCGGCGGCCGCTTCGGCGCACAGCGCCTTGTACGCATCCATGCCGGAGATGGCGGCCTTGGCCACGAAGTCGGCTGGCGGCGCAAACACGCGGCTTTCCTGCAAGCCCTGATTTTCCTGCTGGGGGGAATCTGATGCTGCCATGCTGAGTCTCCATTCCTGGTGTTGTTTGCTAAAACCTTAATCCCGCTCGCTTACTGCGCCCTTACGTTGCAAGACAGCGAACAAGGACAACAAGGCATTAAAGCATGGATCATCCAACAAAGCGGTATGGTCACTTGCATTAACGACAAGATCAATGGCGCGCCAGGGTGACTCGCTTGTGGTTTGCGCCAGATCAATACGCTGCCGGACCGAGCCGGCTATCTGCAGGCGGGCGAAGCGCTGGTAAAATGACGCAGCGAAAATTTTTGCCTTACTTCAGGAGCCAAGCCATTCATGTCTGAACCGATTTTACCCGCCGAGCGTCACAAGCTGACCCCGTTAAACAACGTGATCTTCATGAGCCGCTGGCTGCAGTTGCCGCTGTACCTGGGCCTGATCCTGGCGCAGTGCGTGTATGTGTTCCACTTCTGGGTTGAGCTGAAAGACCTGATCGGCGCCGCGCTCGGCAATGCCGCTTCATTGCAGCATATCCTGGACGCCGTCACCGTGCCCGGCATGAAAGCGGCCACCAAGCTGACCGAAACCATCATCATGCTGGTCGTGCTGGGCCTGATCGACGTGGTGATGATTTCCAACCTGCTGATCATGGTCATCGTGGGCGGCTACGAAACCTTTGTCTCGCGCATGCACCTGGACGGTCACCCCGACCAGCCGGAATGGCTGTCGCACGTCAACGCGTCGGTCCTCAAGACCAAGCTGGCCATGGCGATCATCGGTATTTCCTCGATCCACCTGCTCAAGACGTTCATCAATGCCGCCGCCTACGAACCGCAAGTACTGATTGCGCAGACCGTGATCCACATCGTGTTCCTGCTCTCGGCGCTGGCAATCGCCTACACCGACCGCATCATGATCGGCACCCAGAACATGTCCAAGACCCCTCACTAAGCCAACGAGAACCATAGCCATGACTATCATCAAGCAGGAAGACCTGATCGAATCGGTCGCCGCCGCCCTCCAGTACATCAGCTACTACCATCCGGCCGATTACATCGCCCACCTGGCGCGCGCCTACGAGTCGGAACAGAGCGACGCCGCCAAGGATGCGATCGCCCAGATCCTGACCAACTCGCGCATGTGCGCCGAGGGCAAGCGCCCGATCTGCCAGGATACCGGCATCGTCAACGTCTTCCTCAAGATCGGCATGGGCGTGCGCTTCGAAGGCTTTTCGGGCACCGTGACCGACGCCGTCAACGAAGGCGTGCGGCGCGCGTACAACTTCGACGACAACAAGTTGCGCGCCTCGATCGTGGCCGATCCGCAGTTCGAACGCAAGAACACCAAGGACAATACGCCGGCCGTGGTCCACATGGAACTGGTCGAAGGCAACACCGTCGACGTCAAGGTCGCGGCCAAGGGCGGCGGCTCGGAGAACAAGTCCAAGTTCGTCATGCTCAACCCGTCCGACTCGCTGGTCGACTGGGTCATGAAAACCGTGCCGACCATGGGCGCGGGCTGGTGTCCGCCGGGCATGCTCGGGATCGGCATCGGCGGCACCGCCGAAAAAGCCATGCTGATGGCCAAGGAAGTGCTGATGGACGACATCGACATGTACGAACTGAAACTGCGCGGCCCGCAGAACAAGACCGAAGAACTGCGCATCGAGCTGTGCGACAAGATCAATGCGCTCGGCATCGGCGCGCAGGGCCTGGGCGGCCTGACGACCGTGCTCGACGTCAAGATCATGATGTACCCGACCCATGCGGCCTCGAAGCCGGTCGCCATGATCCCGAACTGCGCCGCCACCCGCCACGCGAACTTCGTGCTCGATGGGTCCGGCGCGAGCTACATCGAGCCGCCGGCGCTGTCGAGCTGGCCCGACGTGCATTGGACCCCGGACACCGAAAAATCGCGCCGCGTCGACCTGAACACGCTCACGAAAGAAGAAGTCGCTTCGTGGACGCCGGGCCAGACCCTGCTGTTGAACGGCAAGATGCTGACCGGGCGCGACGCCGCGCACAAGCGCATCCAGGACATGCTGGCCAAAGGCGAGCAATTGCCGGTGGACTTCAAGAACCGTGTGATCTACTACGTCGGCCCGGTCGATCCGGTGCGCGACGAAGCGGTCGGCCCGGCCGGCCCGACGACCGCCACCCGCATGGACAAGTTCACCGACATGATGCTTGAAAAAACCGGCCTGATCGCCATGATCGGCAAGGCCGAGCGCGGTCCCGCGGCGATCGAATCGATCCAGAAGCACAAGTCGGCCTACCTGATGGCGGTCGGCGGCGCGGCTTACCTGGTCTCGAAAGCGATCAAGAGCGCCACCGTGCTCGGTTTCCACGACATGGGCATGGAAGCGATCTACGAGTTCGACGTGGTCGACATGCCGGTCACGGTGGCGGTCGATTCGAACGGAACTTCGGTGCATAACACCGGTCCAAAGGAGTGGGCAGCGAAGATTGAATCCCTGTCGAGCGTTGGCAAGATTCCCGTCACCGTGGCCTGAGACGAACGAGTGACGACGAAGTGAACAACGCGAGCGTCTCCATGGTGGCCACAGCCTCGGCTACCGCGTCGGCTACCGCGCCGGCTACCGCGCCGGCTACCGCGCCGATCGGCGTGTTCGATTCCGGCGTGGGTGGCTTGTCGGTCCTGCGCCATATCCGCGCGCAGCTGCCGCATGAGCATTTGCTGTACTTCGCCGATTCCGGTTTTGCGCCGTACGGCGACAAGCCGGAAAGCGTGGTGGCCGAACGCTCGCTGGCGGTAGCGGCTTTTCTGATCGCCAACGGCGCCAAGGCGCTGGTGGTGGCCTGCAATACGGCGACGGTGGCCGCCATCAAGGTATTGCGTGAGCACTATCCCGACATGCCCATCGTCGGGGTGGAGCCGGGCCTCAAGCCGGCGGCGGCGGCCACGCGCAACGGCAAGGTGGGCGTGCTGGCGACCAGCGTGACCGTCGCTGGCGCCAAGTTCCTGCTGCTGCGCGACCAGGTCAGTGCAAGCAGCCATGCGCAGTTCCTGCTGCAGGGCTGTCCGGGGCTGGTTGACCAGATCGAACTGGGCGAGCTCGCTTCACCGGCGATCAGGACGCTGCTGGAACGCTATGCGGGGCCGCTGCTGGAACAGGGCGCCGATACGCTGGTGCTGGGCTGCACGCACTATCCGTTCGTGCTGGCGATGCTGAACGAGGTCATCGCCAGCGCGACGTCGCGCCAGATCGTGCTGATCGATACCGGCGACGCGGTGGCGCGGCAACTGGCGCGCCTGCTGGGGGCGGCCGGGCTGCTCAATGCGGACGATGGCATCGTCGCTGGCGCTGCCGGCGTGACGGAGGCACCGCCTCCCGCTGCCCTGCAAGGCTTTACCACCGCCAGCGAAGCGGCCTTGTCGCTGGCGTTTGCCAATTTGCTGGGGATCGCCGCGCCGGTGCGCCAGGTGATCATTTGAAAATATTTCGCTTTCAGCGCATTTTGATTTGCCAGTTCGCTCAGATGTTTGTATAATCTTTTTCTGTTCGGGAAGCATACGAACAAAATGCAGATTCGATGGTGGCTGTAGCTCAGTTGGTAGAGTCCAGGATTGTGATTCCTGTTGTCGTGGGTTCGAGCCCCATCAGCCACCCCATCGTTTTGCATGCGCAGTAAAAGCAGACCTGTGAAATCACATTCACAATGCGAATTTTCCGGCAAGTCCGGAATCTTCCAGCGATATGGCCACCCTTGAGGTGGCTTTTTTGTGTGCGCGCGATCCGTCACACGCGCGCAAGCCGGCGCCATCGATCATCGGCATGCCGGCGACATGCACAGCGCGGCAGCGGAGCGCCGGACCGCCGGACCGTACGAATCATTTGTCGTACCAATAAGCATGTGGTAACTTGATTGATCGATAACAACATGGCGGCAACCATCATGAGCAGCCCCACCAGGCATATCCCTTACCTTGACGGGTGGCGCGGGTTGGCAATCATCGCCGTATTGATTTCGCATTTCAAATCGACGCAAGAACTCTCCTGGCTTGGCGAGTTCGGCGTGCAATTGTTCTTCGTGTTGTCGGGCTTTTTGATGGGCAAGCTGTTGTTCATCAAAAAGGTGCCGCTCAAGGATTTCTTCGTGCGCAGGCTGAGCCGGGTGCTCCCGACGTTCTGGCTGTTTGTGATGGCGATGGCGCTCTACGCCGCCTTCCTGCAAACGGTGCGCTTTGTGGTGCCGCAGGGGGAACTGATCGCCACCCTCGCATTTTTGCGCAATTACTTCCCCGCCGATATCAGCATCTGGGCGCGTACCTGGCCGATCGGACATTTGTGGTCGCTCAGCGTGGAGGAGCACAGCTACCTGTTCCTGGCCGCTGGCGCCCTGCTGGCCAGCGGCCTGCGGCACCGCTTCGCCGGCCCCGCATTCCTGCTGGTCAGCACCGGCGCCATCCTGGCGATCAACGCGTATTACCCCGCCCACCCGCCAGCGGGCGCGACGCCGTGGTTCCTGCGCAGCGAGTCGGCCGCCATCGGCCTGATCGCGGCGGCGGCCTATCGGGTGACGGCGGCCGCCACCCAGGCGCCGTGGCTGCGCCAGACATCCCCCTGGCTGCCGGTCCTGACCCTGGTGGTCGCGATCGCGTGCTACTCGACTTACGCGCACAAGGAATTGCAATACACGCTCGCGCCCCTGTGCCTGGCCTACTCGATCAACCATCTGGAGCGCACTCCCCTGATCATCCGGCAACTGCTGGCAAGCAGGGTGTTGCAGTGGTTCGGGGTCTGCTCGTTTTCGCTGTACCTGTGGCAGCAACCGTTTTACTACGCCGTGGGCGCCGGCGCGATCTCGCATCCGGCCGGCTTGCTGGGCGCGATCAGCCTTGGCGCGCTATCGTTCCATCTCTTCGAAAATCCCGTGCGCCTGTATGTGAACCGCAAGTGGGCCGAACGGCGCGCGCGCCCCGCCGTCGCGTCGGACACCACTGCCGTGTAAGCGCGCATTCAAGCAAACAATTCGCGCCGCGCCCGCTGGCTGATCGCCAGGGTCGCCGGGTGACTCATGCGGCGCTCGGTGGTGATCGCATACACCTGCTCGACCAGTCCCGGCACCGTGCCCAGTTCCACCACCGCATACTGCTCGCACACCTGGCGCGCGATCACGGTCGGCGCGAAAAACGCGCCGGCGCCCGACTGGCCGAAGGCCTTCATCATCGCGCTGTCGTCGAACTCGCCGACGATGCGCGGGCGCAGCTGCTGGTTGGCCAGCCATTGCAGCAGCTTGTGGTGGATCGCGAAGTCCTCGCCGGGCAGCAGCAAGGGCGCGCGGTCAAGGCAGGCCGGAAACGTGCCTGCCAAGGTGGCCGCCAGGGCCGCCGTCGCAAACACGCTCAAGCCGCTTTCGCCGAGCAAGTGGCTGTATCCTTTGACGCTCAGGTGCGGCGGCATCGGACGGTCGGCGATGATCAGGTCGAGCCGATGCACCGCGAGCTCGGCCAGCAGGCTGGCCAGGCGGCCCTCGCGGCAGATCAGGCGCAAGGGCTCGGCCAGGCTGAGCGCAGGCTCGACCAGCCGGCAGGCGATCAGCTTGGACACCGAATCGGCGCATCCCACCCGAAATGCCAGCGCGGTCGTGAGCGATTGGTCGCGCACGATGTCCAGCAGTTCGTCGCCGGTGTTGAAGATGGTTTCGGCGTAACTGAGGATGCGCCGGCCGGTATCGGTCAGCTCCAGCTTGCGCCCGGAGCGGCGGAACAGTTCCACGCCGAGTGCGCCGGCAAACTCGGTCAATTGCCCGGAAATCGACTGCGGCGCCAGGTGCAGCTGCTCGGCTGCGCGGGCGATGCTGCCGGTCTTGCCAACCATCCAGAAATAGCGCAAGTGCTTGAAGTTGAGATTGGACATGCGGGCCGCTCCTGGCGATTGCTCGAATTGTTCGAATGGTTCGATCAATCGGCCAAGTATAGGCGTTTCGCGCGATGGATCACGCCTCCCCGGCCGAGGCCGGCGCCGACAAGGCGGGCCGGGCCGGGCCGGGCCGGGCCGGGCCGGGCCTTACAGCGTGGCCGCGTCGATCAGGCGGCGGTAGCCGGCGATGCCCGCCTCCACCGCATAGCCCGCCTTGACCGATTCCACGGCCCGTACCCGCAAGGGCATCCAGCGCTCGCGCTCGCGCAAGGCGCGGCTGACGCTAGCGGCAAGCGCCGCCGTATCGAAAAAATCGACCAGCAAGCCATTCTCGCCGTCGCGGATCACTTCCGTCACCGGCGCCGTGTCCGAGCCGATCACCAGGCAGCCGCAGGCCATCGCTTCGAGCATCGACCACGACAGCACAAACGGATACGTCAGGTACACATGCGCGGCCGATACCTGCAGCAGCTCGCGGTAACGCGCGAACGGAATGCGGTCGAGAAAGTGTACGCGACTGGCATCGATGGCGACCTCGGCCAGCATTTTCTCGCGCCAGTTGCCAGCGCCCGCCGGCCGCGCGCCGTAGCTCACGCCGTCCCCGCCGGCCAGCACGATGTCGCAGCCGGGATTGTCGGCCAGGATGGCCGGCAGCGCGCGCATGAAGATATGAAAACCGCGGTACGGCTCCAGATTGCGCGACACATACGTCAGCACCGGGTCGCCCGGACGCAGCACTTTTCCGTTCGGCAGGGTGAAGGAGGCGGCGGGATTCGGGCACAGGTAGGCGGTGTCGACGCCCTCGTGAATCAGGGTGATCTTGTCCTGGTAGGGTTGGGGGTGCAGGCTTTTTTGCCAGCGGGTGGGGGCGACCGCGACGTCGCACGCTTCCAGGTTGAGCAGTTGCAGCGCATTCTTGGCGCGCACCCGCGCCCGGCCGTCTATATCGGTGGGAAACTCCGGGTCGAAGCCGACGTCGGCATGGTCCGTGTGATAGTAGAACTCGGAAAAATGCACCAACCGCGCATCGGGAAACGCCTCGCGCACGAACATGGTGTCGCCCCAGCCCGGATGGGCGACGATGACGTCCGGCACAAAGCCTTTTTCTTTCAATGCCAGCAGCACGCGCAGGCAGGCCTGTCCATGCAGGATGCCCGACTCGAACGGGCGCGCATAGTGGTGCGTTTCCTTGGCCTGGACCCGGTGCAGCTTGTAGGTCAGGGTGCGGACGTCCGGCAGGCCGGGGCAGCCTTCCTTGCCGATCGCCAGCACCTCGTAGGCCGGGTCGCGCGCCAGGTGGGCGGCAATCCGCTTGAACTGGCCAGGGAAATTTTGATGGACGAACAGAACGCGCCGCGCGCGGGTTGGCTGAGCTGGTGTGGATGTCATTATCGCGTCCTGCGGCACGCTTGGTCCGCAATGACCGGGTTGCTAAGGAGTGAACATCTTACCAGAATGGCAAGAAGGAAAAATCTCGGATTCTCATGCTTGCTCTAAAATAGCGCCAGCGCACTTCACTACGATAAAGGCACACAAGCATGAGTTACGACCTGATGGTTTTCGCAGCGGAAGCCGCCCCAAAAAAACGCGAGCCCTTCCTCATGTGGCATGAAGAACAAACCGAACTGGGCGAAGACCATTCCTACGCCGACCCGGCCATCACCACCCCGGCATTGCAGGCGTTCTACGCCGACATCGTCCAGGCCTTCCCGGCCATGCCGCTCGAGGAACGCGAGGAAGAAGACGAGGAGGACGAGGACGAAGAAGACGAGGACATGACCGACACCGACTACACCATCGGCAAGGCCTTCATCTATATGAGCTTTCCGTGGAGCCAGATCGACGACGCGCACGCCACCGTGACCCGCCTCGCCGGCCAGCATGGCGTGGGCTTTTTCGATGTCAGCTCCGATATCGCCGAAACCTGGCTGCCGGACGGCAAAGGCGGCCTGTACCTCGCCCATGCCGACTGAGCTTGCCGCGCCACCGACCTTGCAACACCTTGGCGGCGGGTCCGTCATCTCCGGCATCTGCTGGCCGCATCGGGCCACGGTCGGCCACATCGCGGTGGCGAGCGGGCGCATCGCCGGATATTTTCCGGCCGAGCGCGGCGACGACGCCATCGTCGACTGCGTGCTGGTGGCGGCCGGCAAATACCGCAACGGCGCCGCGCGCCGCTGGTGCCGCACGCACCAGGCCTACTGGGGCGTGAAGGCGGACCTGGCCGCGCTGGCCGACAGCGGCCAGCACCGGTGCGCGCGCCACCTGGAAAAGATGGGCTATGCGCTGCACCCGCCCGTGATCGACCTGGCCGCTTGCGCCAGGGTAAGCCTGGCCGGCGCGCCCGACGGCGCCATCGCGCTTATTCACATGGCGGCCGGCGCAACAGCGCCCATCGCAACGCGCTGCGCGGCAGTGGCGCTGCGCAGCGGCGCCACGCACGCGCTGTTTCCCGGCACCGACATCGGGCAGATCAACATCACCCCGCCCGCCCTGCTGGCGTACAGCGCGGCACGCGCGGCCGGCCTGCAGCTTGGCTGTGTCTGCTGTGCGCGCTGCGGCCATCCGCACCTGGACCTGGGCAGCTTTGCGCAAAAACCACACCGGCGCCACTACTGCGGCCACTGCGGCAGCGACAGCACACATAGTCCGGCGCCCATGATTTCCTCCCCTCTGCATGCACTCAGTATCAAGTTCGACGGCCTCCTGACGATAATGTAAATACCCGCGTTCGGTACGCGCATACTCAGCATGCATTTTCCTAGCGTGCTATAAATGCAATACAGTAACCAGGAGAACAACATGGACGATGCAGACCGCCGTCACGAAGACCGTCGCCAGGACCTTGAGACCGCAGCGCAGTTGCACGAAGCGATTGCCTTGCAGCGCGCTTTCGGCAGCGACGCCGCCCAGCGCTTTCTCAAGCTGCGCGGCATTGGCGATGAAGTTTCGCAAAACGCACTGATCGAAAGCTACGACCGCCGCCAGGCGGCGCGCCGCCTGCGCGAGGCTGCGGTCAGCTAGCCTGCCCGCAGGCGAGCAGCACAGCAGTACCCCGCAAGTCCCCGCCCGGCCGCTGTTGCCAGCACGCCGGGAAGCACCTGACCGGAGGCGGGCCAGCCAGTTCTGGCCCCGCGCGGCCTTCACGGCCGCGCAAGTCTTCACCGGTTCCTGCAGGTACGTGCATGATGTTATTATTCTCTCAACATTCATTCGCGCCCTTCCCATGAAAATTCTGTCCGGCATCGTTGTCGCCCTCTTCCTGTGCGCCTGTTCGCAAAAAATGGAGGTCGCCGCCGGCGCCGCCATGCCAGAGGCTGTCGAAACCAAGTTGATCGAGGCGCCCGAACCGCCAGGAAGCCGGCGTTACATCGCCACGCGTCACACACTGCTGCTCGAAGCGCCCGAAGCCGAGCTGCACAAGCACTTCGAGGCGATCCAGGCGGCCTGCCTCAAGCTCGCCTGCGTGGTGCTCAACGCCGATCAGTCGCAGGCGCGCCTGCACAGCCCGGCCAATGCCAGCCTCAGCGCCCGCATTCCCCCGCAAGCGTTCGACAGTTTTCTCAAGACCATACTTGAGCACGGCAAGCTGCTGCAACATGAACGCGACAGCGAAGACCTGACCGCCCAGGTGATCGATGTGGAGGCAAAAATCGCCAACCTCACGGCGCTCAAGGCGCGCATCCTCGACCTGCTGGCCAAGCGCACCGGCAATCTGAAGGAAGTGCTGGAAGCCGAGAAGCAGTTGTCGCAAACTCAATCCGAACTCGACAGCATCAGCGGCCAGCGCAAGGCACTGGCCAGCCAGACCGAGATGGACGCGGGTCGAGCTGAAGCTGGTAGCCGAATCGCTGCATGCCGAACAAAGCTCGGTCGCGCCGGTAGCGCAGGCGGTCAAGGAATCGGGCCATGTGCTCATGTCGAGCCTGGGTATCCTGATCACCGTGGCCGTGGCCGTCTTGCCGTGGTTGCTGGTGTTGATCCCCCTGTTCCTGTGCTTGCGCAAGCTGTACCGTACACGCAAGGCGCGCCGCGCTCAAGCGGCGATGTAAAACCCCCGGTCCGAGCGCACGCCAAGGCGCTCGAGCACCTGGGCTGGCGCCACGCCCTGCCCGGCAAAATGCCGCTGCACGATTTCCTGGGCCACCGCCATTGCGCCGGCCGTCTTCCATTCGACCATGCTCACCACATTAAATTCCCCGGTGCCGCCAAATTGCGTCAATAAATGCTTCTGGCGCCAGCCGGGCAGGCGCTCGAACATGGCTTCAATCTCGCGCATCTGCGCCACAAAGGCCGCCAGCGACGCCGCTGGCACAACATATTTATCGATGCGAAATACCCCGTCGGACGGGTTCCTGGGTCTGTTCCTTGCCATCTGAAATTCTCCTTTAGAATGCTTGCCTGGGCAGCGAAAGCCAGTCTAAAACATCAAGTTAAGTTGAGGTCAAGGAGTTATCGATGGCAGAGCAACATCCGGTACGCGAAACCCATCCGAGCTTGTCGGTGGGCGAGGTCGCGCGGCGCAGCGGGGTAGCCGTGTCGACCCTGCATTTTTACGAAAAGCGCGGCCTGATCGCCAGCACGCGCAGCGCCGGCAACCAGCGCCGCTACGCGCGCGACGTGCTGCGCCGCATCGCCTTCATCCGCGTGGCCCAGCGTGTGGGCGTGAGCCTGGCCGAGATCGAGGCCGCGCTGGCCACCCTCGGCAGCGGCGCGCCCAGCCGCGACGACTGGGCGCGCCTGTCGGCCGCCTGGCGCCGCGACCTCGACCAGCGCATGGCGCAGCTGAAAAAACTGCGCGACACGCTCGACGATTGCATCGGCTGCGGCTGCCTGTCGCTGGAGCGCTGCTCGTTGCGCAATCCGCAGGACAAGCTGGCCGGCAAGGGACCGGGGCCGCACCGGCTCTGGATCGGCAAGCCGGCGCCCGAGGAAGACGATGGCCGATAGCGGCAAGGATAATCAAGGTAAGGGGTAAACAGACAGCCAGGCCGCCAAGGTTTGACGCCGGCCAGCGCGTCGCCACCAAGCGGGAACGCCGCCACGGGCGCGCGGTCAAATGATTTGCATTGACAATGCAGACAACGGTTGCATGAGTATTGCATTGAATTAATTGCAACTAACTGTAACGCATCCACTATATTTCGCGTGTTGTTGGTATTGTTTTTTGTTCAATCATTTGCACCGGGAGGCTGTCATTTCCACCAATACTCATGGCACGCACGCGGGCGCCCTCGCCTACCGGCCCGATATCGATGGCATGCGCGCGCTGGCGGTGATCGCCGTGATCGCCTTCCATGCCTGGCCGACCTGGTTTGCCGGCGGTTTCGTGGGCGTCGATATCTTCTTCGTCATCTCGGGCTTCCTGATCACCTCGATCCTCCTGTCCCAGCTCGAAAAGGGCAAGTTCAGCATCGCCGATTTCTACGTGCGCCGCATCCGCCGCATTTTCCCGGCCCTGACCGTGGTCATGCTGGCCACCCTCGCCTTCGGCTGGGTGACCCTGCTGCAAGGCGAGTTCCAGCAGATCGGCAAGCACGCCGTGGCCGGCACCACCTTCGTGTCGAACCTGGTGCTGTGGAACGAGGCCGGCTACTTCGACAACGACGGCATCACCAAGCCCTTCCTGCACCTGTGGTCGCTCGGGGTCGAGGAACAGTTCTACATCCTGTGGCCGCTGATCCTGTGGCTGGTATTGTCGCGCAAGCTGCGCTTCTTGTGGGTCGCCGGCGTGATCTTCGTGATTTCCATGAGCGCCAACGTGCTGCTGGTGGCCGACCATCCGGTGGCGGCCTTCTTTTCGCCGCTCACGCGCTTCTGGGAACTGATGGCCGGCGGCGTGGTCGCGTATCTGCACCTGCACCACGCGCAACGCTTCACACGGCATGGCACGGCGCTGTCGCTGGGCGGCGCGGTGCTGCTGGGGCTGGCGTTCTGGCTGACCAACGAGCAGTCGCTGTTTCCCGGCTGGTGGGCCATGTTGCCGGTCGGCGGCGCCTGCCTGCTGATTTTGGCCGGCAAGGATGCCCTGCTTAACCGCCAGCTGCTGGGACGGCGCCTGCCGGTCGCCATCGGCCTGATCAGCTATCCCCTGTACCTGTGGCACTGGCCGCTGCTGTCGTACGGCCACATCGTGTATGGCCAGAAGCCGCCGATAGCGGTCAAGCTGGCGCTAGTCGGCTCCGGCTTCGTGCTGGCCTGGCTCACTTACCGCCTGGTCGAAATTCCGCTGCGCGAACGGGCCAACCGCGCGCGCGTGACCTGGTCGCTGGGCCTGGGCATGGTCGCCATTGCCGTGTTCGGCCTGACCATCGGCACCGGCGTCTTGCGCGAACGCATCGACACCCATGGCGCCGAGCCCTACCTGGCGGCGCTGAACGACAGCCAGTATCCGGGCCCGACCCTGACGCCGCTGCGCTACGAGGGCGTGGTATTCCAGAAAGCCACCAGCCGCGGACCCGGCCTGACCGTGTTCTTGGGCGACTCGGTCATGCAGCAGTACGGCCCGCGCATCGAACACGCGGTGGCCACCGATCCGGCGCGCTTCAGTTCGGTGATTTTCGCCACCGCCGGCGGCTGCCCGCCGATCGAGCACACGATACGCCTGCCGCAGATCCGCTTTCCGCTGTGCCCCAAGACGGTGAAAGCGGCCTATGCGCTGGCCAACAGCGCCGAGGTCGACACCGTAGTGCTGGGCGCGGCCTGGTACGGTTACTTCAATGCCGGCCAGCGCGAACTGCTGTTCGACAAAGATGGCGTGCAAAAAGCCTTCCCGGCGGCCGACGCGCAGGAGCTCGCGTATGAATCCTTGCGCGCAAGCATTGCCAATCTGCGCAAGAACGGCAAGCGCGTGTTCCTGGTGCTGCAACCGCCGTCCGGGTCCGCCTACGATCCGCACTCGATGGTCACCGGCTCGCGTTTCGGCACCATCGCCCCGCTGCCGAAGGTGCCGGCGTTCAACCTGGCCGAGTATCGCCAGCGCAACGCGGTGCCGCTGGCGCGCCTGAGCGCGATTGCCGCCGACGCCGGCGCGATCGTCATCGAACCGGCCCAATACATGTGCCAGGACCAGCTGTGCCCGGTGCTCGACGAGAGCGGTGCGCCGCTGTACACCGACACCATCCACATGCGTCCCGCGTACAGCCGGCGCGCCGCCAGCTTCCTCGATCCGACCATGCTGCGCGGGCCGGCGCCGGCTAGTGCGCAGCCGACCGCGCTGGCGAGTCCGGCGCCGGCGCTGTGACGGCGCCGCCCCGCCCGTCCTTGCTTATGGCCCGGCGGGCAGGCTGGCCGCGCCCGGACCGGCCATCTGCACGCGCCAGCCGCGCAAGCGCCAGGCGGCCCAGGCCGACAATAGCGCGCCCAGCAGCAGGATCAGGCGCGTATCGAGCAGGGTCAGCACCGAGCCGGCCAGGGCCATGATGATGTTGGCCAGGCAGAACGTGGTCGACAGCAAGCCCATCACTGCGCCCTGCCCCAGCGCGCCGAAGCGCTCCGCGCACCAGCCCGGCACGATGGCGTTATAGAACGCGTTCGGAATCCCGAACAGCACGATCGCCACCAGTCCCAGCCACACATGGCCGAGCGCCACCGCCGCAATCGCCGTGGCGCAGGCGAACGCGCTCCACGTCGCCCGTTGCAAGGGGGCGACGTGGCTCGGCCGGCCGGCGAACACGGCGGTGCAAGTCATCACCGCGCACAGGGCGGCCGTGACCCAGGCGATGCCGGGCGCGCCGTAGCCGGGATACTCCACCAGCCACAAGGGATAGAACTCGTAAAAAGCGGTCACGCCGCAGGTATAGGCGAACTGGACGATGAAGAGTTTGCGCAGGTCGGCGTGGCGCAGCAAGTGAAACGCGTGCTGGTGGCGCGCCACATGCCTCCACGAGGTGGTCGCCAGCGAAGGCGCCTCGCGCGGCAGCACCAGCGCCACCAGCGCGGCGGTCATGAGCAGGGCGCCGGCCGCGATCCAGAACGGCACCGTGATGCCCCACACCACCGTGGCGCCGGCCAACAGCGGCCCGGCCAGCCAGCCAAGGTAAAACGCGCCGTTCAGCCACGACAAGGCGCGCACGCGCAGGTCGCCTTCGAGGCGGTCGGCCAGCATGGCGCGCACGACGGCGCCATTACCTTCCAACAAGCCGGTACCGAAGCGCGCCACGATAAACAGCGGATACGATTCGAGCAGCAGCGCGAGCGCCGTAAGCATGTGGCCGAGGGCGGCGCCGATGGTGGTCAGCATCAGCACAGGGCGGCGGCCGTAACGGTCCGAGAGCGGGCCGAGCAAGGTATTACCGATCAACAAGCCGAGCGGATTGATGGTCAGGGCCAGGCCGAACAGCATTTTGGGCGGCAGCCCGAGAAAGGAATTGAGGCCGTTGCCCACGCCCGACGCGAACAGCGGCGGCAGGATCGGATACGGCAGCGAGGCGCCGATGGTCGAGAACAGTCCCAGCAGGCAAGCGGCGGCAATAAGGAGTTTGATGTGCATGCGCGCGAACATACATGCGCACTAGCAATAGGTCAACAGCTGGTGTCAGGTCTGACATTCGGACACGGCCTCGGCCTTGCAGAGGCATAGCGATTCACCGGTCAACAACTGGTGTCAGGTCTGACATTCGGACACGGCCTCGGCCTTGCAGAGGCATAGCGATTCACCAAAGATGCAAGCTTATGGCGGAGCTCGTGTCCGAATGTCAGACCTGACACCGGCGGTAAAGATGCAAGCTTATGGCGGAGCTCGTGTCCGAATGTCAGACCTGACACCGGCGGTTGACACCGGCGGTGGGGCGCACCGGCGGTGGGCGTGAGGCAAGGAGCGCTTAGTCGAGTTTCCAGGCGTAGTCGACCTTGGTCCAGGTCTGGGCCGGGGCGCCATCCTTGGTGCCCGGCTTGAACTTGCAGGCGCTGATCGACTTGATCGCGGCCTTGTCCAGATTCTTGAAGCCGCTGGTTTTTTCCAGCTTCGATTCGACCACCGAACCGTCCGGACCGACCAGGAAGGACATCGATACCGTGCCTTGCTCCTCGTTCATCAGCGACGCTTTCGGATACTCGGCCTTGCACTTGGCGGCATCGAAACTGGCCGGCACTTCGGCCGCCGCAGCGGCGCCACACATCAGCAAGCCGGCGAACACACTGGTACAACGCGTAGAGGTCCACATACAATTTCCCTAATGTAACGTTCAATCGCGCGTCTGTGTTACGTCGACGCTGACGCTGCGGCTGGCAACCGCACTGCCCGCCCCGTCCTTACCGGCCCGGGATGCGGATCAGAATTCTTCCCATTCGTCGTTGCTGGTCGTGGCGGCTGCCTTTTTCGGCTTGGCGGCGGCGGCCGGCGCCGGGCGCTTCAGGGCCGGCTTGGCCACGCGCAGCGGGACTGCCTTGGCCGGACGGGCCGGCGCCGCCGCCGCCATCGCGGACGGCGCGGCGGCAAGCTGCGTCTCTTCGCCTTCGATCAACTTGAAGATGCTGACCACGTGCGCCAGTTCGCTGGCCTGGTCTTGCAGGCTCTGCGCGGCGGCGGCGGCTTGCTCGACCAGGGCGGCGTTCTGCTGGGTCATGCTGTCCATCTCGATGATCGACATGTTCACTTGCTCGATGCCGGCGCTCTGCTCCTGGCTGGCGTTGGCGATCTCGCCCATGATGTCGGTGACGCGCTTGACGCTGGCGACGACTTCATCCATCGTCACGCCGGCCTGGCCGACCAGCTTGCTGCCGCGCTCGACCTTCTCGACCGAATCGCCGATCAGGGTCTTGATTTCTTTCGCCGCCGCCGCCGAGCGCTGCGCCAGGTTGCGCACTTCCGAGGCCACGACCGCGAAACCGCGGCCCTGTTCGCCGGCACGGGCCGCTTCCACCGCCGCGTTCAGCGCCAAAATATTGGTCTGGAAGGCGATCCCGTCGATCACGCCGATGATGTCGACAATCTTGTTGGCCGAGGCATTGATCGAGCCCATCGTGTCGACCACTTGCGAGACCACCTCGCCCCCCTTGCGCGCCACGTCCGAGGCGCTGGCCGCGAGCTGGTTGGCTTCACGGGCGTTGTCGGCGTTCTGTTTCACGGTCGAGGTCAGCTCTTCCATGGCCGAGGCGGTTTTTTCCAGGGCGCTCGCTTGCATTTCGGTACGCGAGGACAGGTCGATATTGCCGGCCGCGATCTCACGCGAGGCGGTGCCGATGGTTTCCGTGCCGCCGCGCACCTGGCCGACGATATCTTTCAGGCTGTTGCGCATTTCGCGCACTTCCATCAGCAGGCTGCCCTGGTCGGCGTGGCTGGTGTCGATATGCACCGACAGGTCGCCGTGGGCGATGCTGCTGGCGATCTTGGCGGTGTAGTCCGGTTCGCCGCCGAGCTGCTTGAGCAAGCCGCGGGTGATGAAGACGGCGGCGATGCCGCCCAGCAGGATCGCCACGCCGCCCAGGATCAGCATGGTCAGGCGGGCCGCTTCGAAGCCGCTTTCGGCGTCTTTCTGGGCTGCGCTATTGAGCTTGTCTTCGAGGGCGGCGAGTTGTTCCAGCGCATCCATCCATTTTTTCTGGACCGGGCGGATTTCCTTGATCATGACGCGGGTGGCGTCTTCGGCCTTGTCGGCCATCCACAATTCGGAAGCCTTGGCCACGGCCGGCATGGCCAGCGCTTCGTGTTCCTTGATCTGGGCCAGCAAGCCCTTTTCCTCGTTGGATGCGGACTTGGCGAACTTGTCGCTCAGCTTTTTCTGGGCTTCGTCGTAGCGCGCAGTCTGTTCCTTGATGCGCTTCATTTCCGGTTCCATGTCGGCCGAATCGGTCATCAGGGTCAGGATGCGCAAGGACACGATGCGCTCGCTGACATTGGTGCGCATATCGATCACGAGACGGGTGACCACGTTGTTGACGCCAACCACGTTATCCAGGCGCGTCTGGATCTGGGCCATGCTGATGATGCCGACGATCGTGACGGCGACCAGAAAAGACAGGACCAGGACAAATCCGAGACCTAAACGGGTGCCGACCTTCATGTTGGATAAATTCATTTCGCGTCTTTTCTATGGAACGATTGATCGGATTAGCTAGGGTAAGCGCTGGTACTGTTGGGCTATCTCTGAAGAAACGGGTGGCCATCTGCGTTTCATTTAGGATAGATCAAAACAGTGACTGCGCATGCAAAAAAGGTTGATCTGAGAACGAATTGTTTCAACACAACAACAGCATGGACGGCGCTGGCGCTGCTTGAAAAACGGGCAAGAGATGCATCGATTATAGAGGCATGTTTTGCTCTAGAGCAAGCAGAAATACGTTTCAGCAATTGAAATATAGTTTCTTTGTTAAAACTATGCAGCGCGGGGAAGATCGCGGCGCATGCCAAGTCAAGCCAGTCATGCGCAGCGCGGGGAAATGAGGAAAACAGGGCGCACGTGCGGCGCCCGGAAGCGCATCGTTCCGTGCAAGGCGGAACGATGCGGCGCAGGCTGCTAGCCTGCCCGGCGCATGCCCGCCGCCGCGTCGAGCAGCAGGTGGGGGTCGGCTGCGGCCAGCCGTTTCGGGTCGGACATCACCTGGCGAAAACTGCGCGCCCCGCCCAGCCCGGCCATCAGCCCCAGCATGTGGCGCGTGATGCTGTTGAGCTTCAAGCCGCGCGCCGCGTGCAGGTCCAGCTGCGCCTGGATATACGGAATCATCGCCGCCAGCACTTCGTCGCGCGTCTTGACCGCCGCGTCGTCGCCGTAAAAGCGGGCGTCGTACTCGGCCATGACGTAGGGATTGTGATACGCCTCGCGCCCCAGCATCACGCCATCGACATGCGCGAGGTGCAGCGCGATCTCGTCGGATGTCTTGATGCCGCCGTTGATGATGATTTCCAGGTCCGGAAACTCGCGCTTGAGCTGGTACGCCACCTCGTACTTGAGCGGCGGAATCTCGCGGTTTTCCTTGGGCGACAAGCCTTTCAGGATCGCGTTGCGCGCATGCACGATGAACGTCGTGCAGCCGGCGTCGGCAATGGTGCCGACGAAATCGCGCACGAAACCATACTCCTCGTTGCGGTCGATGCCGATGCGGTGCTTGACGGTGACGTCGATGCTGACGGCGTCGCGCATGGCTTTCACGCAATCGGCCACCAGTTGCGGTTCGGCCATCAGGCAGGCGCCGAACGCGCCCTTCTGCACCCGCTCCGACGGGCAGCCGCAGTTCAGGTTGATCTCGTCATAGCCCCATTGCTGGCCCAGCTTGGCGCTGGTGGCCAGGTCGGCCGGATCGCTGCCGCCCAGTTGCAGCGCCACCGGATGCTCTTCCTCGTTGAAGCGCAGGTGCCGCTCGACGTCGCCGTAGACCAGCGCGCCGGTGGTCACCATCTCGGTGTACAGCCAGGTATGGCGGGTGATTTCGCGATGGAACTTGCGGCAATGGCGGTCGGTCCAGTCCATCATCGGGGCGACAGAGAGCTTCCTGCCCCGGTAATTCGTTGATTTCAAGTGGTTTTACCTGTGATGTCAGCCGTGCTGCCGCGCGGCTGCGGATATGTCAACGGTGCCGCTCATGGCGGTGGGAAGCAAGGGGCGCGCCCGCGCCGGAAACGCGCACGCACCAAGGCCGCGCGCTCGCACCGCAAAGACGCATGATAGCAAAGATGGCGCCCGCTGCGGTCGCCATCGCTTGCGGGCGCCGGCTGCGGTCGCCATCGCTTGTGGGCGCCAGCGACCCCACCGCCAGGCGCGCCCGCCTCTTGCGTCTCAGCGCGCCTGGCACAGCGCCAGGCAGCGGCCCGCTTCGCTTCTCAGGGCGCGCGCATCGTCCGCCGCGCCGGGGTAGTCGGGCAACTGGTCGAGCAGGCCGGCCAGCACGTTGAGCGCCCCGCCCGCGCGTTCGAGCAAGGCGGCCAGGTCGCCCCGCCCGCCTGGCATCCCTTGCGCCAGGAACTCGGCCATGGCCTGCTCGAGCTGGCCTGCGTCGTGGAGCGCCGCGCAATACGCCTGCGGCAGCGCGGCCCGTCCCGGGCGCGCCGCGAAGTAGGCCCGCGCCACCGCTTCGCAGCCGGCCAGCGAGACCGCCCCGCCCTCCCAGGCCGACATCGTCCCGTTCGCCATCCATACGGACAGGACGTGGGCCATGCCTTTCAGGCGCTGGACCGAAAAAATCGCGCGATGCATGCGTTCAAGCTCATCGGAAGAGATCGATATCATGGTCTGTCCTCCTCTGTTGACGGTTAATTGGGATAGGTGGCCATGCATTCTTTCCAGAGTTCATCGAAGAGCTTGTGATTTTGCGCGGTGCAGATGGCCTTGTCCTTGACCATCGAGCACACTTGGTCGCGCATGATCTCGAAAGTCGAGGTCGCCGCCGCCAGGCAACTCATGCGGGTCGGTAAATTGGTCGGGTAAGGAGCGAAGTCGCCGCCATCCCAGCCGCCGCCCCGGAACGGGCCGCCGCCGCCGTCCGCGCTCCAGCCGCCGCCGTCGTAGGGGCCGCGCCCGCCAGCGCCGTCGCCGCCGCACAGGTTGAACTCCTGGGGCGAGAAACGGCAATCCCAGCTATGTTTTTCCCAGCCGGCGACGGCGATCAGGGTGTGGTTGAGGGAATCTGCCTCAGCCTTTGCCGGAGCGGCGGCGACGCCGGCCGAGGCCTGCGGCGCCGTCCGGCCGGCCAGCGCCGCCACCGTGTGCTCAAGCGCGCGCGCCGGCGGCGCGACATGCAGGCGCTGGCCGGCCTCGTTCCCGAGCGAAGCCAGCGCGCCCGCCTGATACTGCGCCCGCTGCACCTGCCCGTCCGATAGCTCGATGCGCTCGAGCCGCTGCTGGTCGTCATAGTAATAGGTGGCGAAGCGGCCATCCGAATGGTGGATGGCGGACAGCCTGCCTTCTGTATAGAAGTAATGCGTGCTGCTGTCATCGGCCAGGCGCGCAACGAGGCGCTCGCCATCCATCACCAAGCTTGCCCCGTTGACAAGAACGGCGCGCAAGACCTTGCCGGAGCGCGGCGTATGCTGGGGCGGCTGGGCGATGGCGCAGTCGAGCACGCATAACAGGGTGGCGAACAAGACGGATAAAGTCGATAAGCTGCGGTTCATGATGGGTCCCGGTTGATGAAAGAACAACCATGTTGCGCGTACACGGCAGCGCCGGTTTGTCGTGCCTCAAGCGCGTCGCGCATTCGCTAAGTCATTAATTACAAAGGAAAATAGCGTATTTCTGTGATTATTTCCACGACCGCTGCCAGGCGCGCCGGGCCACCCGGACGAGCATGATTCAAATTATTTCCGTACAGCACTTAACGGCTTCGCTGAAACGGTCGTCTTGTACTGGGGAGAGCGCGAAGCAACGCGGCTCCGACGTTCCCACCCCTACACTGGAGTTTGACCATGCTGAGCCTTCACACCAACAACGCCGCCCTGTCCGCACAAAATTCGATCAACCGCACCCAGGGTTCGCTGTCGACCTCGATGACCCGCCTGTCGACCGGCTACCGCATCAATTCCTCGATGGATGACGCCGCCGGCCTGCAGATCGCCACCCGCCTGAAAGCGCAAACCAGCGGCATGGCCGTGGCCATGCGCAACACCCAGAACTCGACCTCGATGCTGCAAACGGCTGAAGGCGCGCTCGACGAAGTAAGCAACATGCTGGTGCGCATGAAAGACCTGGCCACGCAAGCGGCCGATGCTTCCTCGACCGGCGCCGACAAGACCGCCATGCAGTCGGAATACGACGCCCTCGGCACCGAACTGTACAACGTGATGAACAACACCACCTTTGGCGGCGCCAAGCTGCTCGCCGGCGGTACCATCGCTTCGTCCATGACGTTCCAGATCGGTTCGAGCACCAGCGAAAAAATGACCGTCGACATGTCGGCCAGCATGACCACCCTGGGCACCGATGTTCTGGCGACCACCGCCAACTACGCCGCCGTGGCCGTCACCGGCACCGAACTGACCGGCGCCGGCACCGCCTCGACCTCGATCGACAAGCTCTCGACCGCGATCGCCTCGATCGGCACCGTGCGCTCGGCCCTGGGCGCCTCGGCCAACCGCCTGGAACACGTGTACAACAACCTGTCGAACATCAGCACCAACAGCAAGGCCGCCACCGGGCGCATCATGGATGTCGACTTCGCCAGCGAAAGCTCGAAAATGACCACCAGCCAGATGCTGCTGCAAGCCGGCACCGCCATGCTGAAACAGAGCAACAGCATGTCCTCGATGGTCATGTCGCTGCTGCAGTAATCATCGGCCTGCCCGGCCGCAAGCCGGTTCCCCCGACAAGCCAGCCGCTCACCCGGCTGGTTTTTTTACGTGCGTCCACGCGCGCTACACTGTGATCGGATTGGCAAGGTCGAAATATATTTCCGCATGGCACTTAATGATCTGGATCAAAGTGTCGCCTTGTAGTGATGAGAGCGCGACACCGAGCGCGGCTCCGAACAGTTTCCACCCCCAATACCCAGGAGTTTGACCATGCTGAGCCTTCACACCAACAACGCCGCCCTGTCCGCGCAAAACTCGATCAACCGCACCCAGGGCTCGCTGTCGACCTCGATGACCCGCCTGTCGACCGGCTACCGCATCAATTCCTCGATGGACGACGCCGCCGGTCTGCAGATCGCCACCCGCCTGAAAGCCCAGACCAGCGGCATGGCCGTGGCCATGCGCAACACCCAGAATTCGACCTCGATGCTGCAAACGGCTGAAGGCGCGCTCGACGAAGTGAGCAACATGCTGGTGCGCATGAAAGACCTGGCCACGCAAGCGGCCGATGCCTCCTCGACCTCGGCCGACAAAACCGCGATGCAGTCGGAATACGACGCCCTCGGCACCGAACTGAACAACGTACTGACCAACACCTCCTTCGGCGGCGCCAAGCTGCTCGTGGGCGGCACCATCGCCTCGGCCATGACGTTCCAGATCGGTTCGAGCACCAGCGAAAAAATGACGGTCGACATGTCCACCAGCATGGGCACCCTGGTCACCGACGTGACCGCCACCACCGCCAACTACACCACCCCGAACTCGGTCGGCACCGAACTGACCGCCGCCGGCACCGCCTCGACCACGATCGACAAGCTTTCGACCGCGATCGCCTCGATCGGCACCGTGCGTTCGTCCCTGGGCGCCTCGGCCAACCGCCTCGAACACGTGTACAACAACCTGTCGAACATCAGCACCAACAGCAAGGCCGCCACCGGCCGCATCATGGACGTCGACTTCGCCAGCGAAAGCTCGAAGATGACCACCAGCCAGATGCTGCTGCAAGCCGGCACCGCCATGCTGAAACAGAGCAACAGCATGTCGTCGATGGTCATGTCGCTGCTGCAGTAATCAACTGCATGCCCGGCCGCAAGCCGGGCCCCCGACAAGCCAGCCGTCCACCCGGCTGGCTTTTTTTACGTCCGCGCGCGGCGTAAAGCGATCGGATTGGCAAGGTCGAAATATATTTCCATACGGCACTTAATGATCTGGATCAAAGTGTCGCCTTGTATTCTATGAGAGCGCGACACCAGCGCGGCTCCGAAAGCCCCCACCCCAATACCCAGGAGTTTGACCATGCTGAGCCTTCACACCAACAACGCCGCCCTGTCCGCGCAAAATTCGATCAATCGCACCCAGGGCTCGCTGTCGACTTCGATGACCCGCCTGTCGACCGGCTACCGCATCAATTCCTCGATGGACGACGCCGCCGGCCTGCAGATCGCCACCCGCCTGAAAGCCCAGACCAGCGGCATGGCCGTGGCGATGCGCAACACCCAGAATTCGACCTCGATGCTGCAAACGGCTGAAGGCGCGCTCGACGAAGTGAGCAACATGCTGGTGCGCATGAAAGACCTGGCCACGCAAGCGGCCGATGCCTCCTCGACCACGGCCGACAAGACCGCGATGCAGTCGGAATACGACGCCCTCGGCACCGAACTGAACAACGTACTGACGAACACCTCCTTCGGCGGCGCCAAGCTGCTCGTGGGCGGCACCATCGCTTCGGCCATGACGTTCCAGATCGGTTCGAGCACCAGCGAAAAAATGACGGTCGATATGTTGACCAGCATGGGTACCCTGGTCACCGACGTCGGCCTGACCACCGCCAACTACGGCGCGCCGAACACGGTCGGCACCGAACTGACCGGCGGCGGCGCCTCGGCCACCATCGACAAGCTTTCGACCGCGATCGCCTCGATCGGCACCGTGCGTTCGTCCCTGGGCGCCTCGGCCAACCGCCTCGAACACGTGTACAACAACCTGTCGAACATCAGCACCAACAGCAAGGCCGCCACCGGGCGCATCATGGACGTCGACTTCGCCAGCGAAAGCTCGAAAATGACCACCAGCCAGATGCTGCTGCAAGCCGGCACCGCCATGCTGAAACAGAGCAACAGCATGTCCTCGATGGTCATGTCGCTGCTGCAGTAATCAAGGGCATGCCCGGCCGCAAGCCGGGTCCCCGACAAGCCAGCCGCTCACCCGGCTGGTTTTTTTTCGTCCGTGTACGCGGTCGCGCGACGGGATTGACAATGATCAAAGGTTTGCCGTATGGCACTTAATGGGCCGGACCGGGGTGTCGCCTTGGAGTGATAAGAGCGCGGCACCAAGCGCGACTCCGACACACCACCCACCCCAACCATCAGGAGTTTGACCATGCTGAGCCTTCACACCAACAACGCTTCCCTGTCCGCACAAAATTCGATCAACCGCACCCAGGGTTCGCTGTCGACCTCGATGACCCGCCTGTCGACCGGCTACCGCATCAATTCGTCGATGGATGACGCCGCCGGCCTGCAGATCGCCACCCGCCTGAAAGCCCAGACCAGCGGCATGGCCGTTGCGATGCGCAACACCCAGAATTCGACCTCGATGCTGCAAACGGCCGAAGGCGCGCTCGACGAAGTGAGCAACATGCTGGTGCGCATGAAAGACCTGGCCACCCAAGCGGCCGACGCTTCCTCGACCGGCGCCGACAAGACCGCCATGCAGTCGGAGTACGACGCCCTCGGCACCGAACTGTACAACGTGATGAACAACACCACCTTTGGCGGCGCCAAGCTGCTCGCCGGCGGCACCATCGCCTCGGCCATGACGTTCCAGATCGGGTCGAGCACCAGCGAAAAAATGACCGTCGACATGTCGGCCAGCATGACCACCCTGGGTACCGATGTTCTCGCCACCACCGCCAACTACGCCGCCGCGCCCGTGCTCGGCACCGAACTGACCGCCGCCGGCACCGCCTCGACCACGATCGACAAGCTCTCGACCGCGATCGCCTCGATCGGCACCGTGCGCTCGGCGCTGGGCGCCTCGGCCAACCGCCTCGAACACGTGTACAACAACCTGTCGAACATCAGCACCAACAGCAAGGCCGCCACCGGGCGCATCATGGACGTCGACTTCGCCAGCGAAAGCTCGAAAATGACCACCAGCCAGATGCTGCTGCAAGCCGGCACCGCCATGCTGAAACAGAGCAACAGCATGTCCTCGATGGTCATGTCGCTGCTGCAGTAATCATCGGCCCGCCCGGCCGCAAGCCGGGTCTCCCCCGCAAAGCCAGCCGCTCACCCGGCTGGCTTTTTGACGCCCACGCGCGCCGCCGCGTGATCGGATTGACAAGGGGGAAATATATTTCCATGTGGCACTTAATGATCCAGATCAAAGTGTCGCCTTGTATTGATGAGAGCGCGACACCAGCGCGGCTCCGAACAGTTTCCACCCCCAACATCCAGGAGTTTGACCATGCTGAGCCTTCACACCAACAACGCTGCCCTGTCCGCGCAAAATTCGATCAACCGCACCCAGGGCTCGCTGTCGACCTCGATGACCCGCCTGTCGACCGGCTACCGCATCAATTCGTCGATGGATGACGCCGCCGGCCTGCAGATCGCCACCCGCCTGAAAGCGCAAACCAGCGGCATGGCCGTGGCCATGCGCAACACCCAGAATTCGACCTCGATGCTGCAAACGGCTGAAGGCGCGCTCGACGAAGTGAGCAACATGGTAGTGCGCATGAAAGACCTGGCCACCCAAGCGGCCGATGCCTCCTCGACCACGGCCGACAAGACCGCCATGCAGTCGGAATACGACGCGCTCGGCAAGGAACTGAGCAACGTGATGACCAACACCACCTTCGGCGGCGCCAAGCTGCTCATCGGCGGCACCATCGCTTCGTCGATGACCTTCCAGATCGGTTCGAGCACCAGCGAGAAAATGACGGTCAACCTGGCCACCGACGTGACCGCCATGAACACCGCCATCGGCGCCACCAGCGGCACCTACACCGTGCCGGGCACCCCGGGCACCGAGCTGACCGCCAGCGCCAACGCCACCATCGACCTGCTCTCGACCGCGCTGGCCTCGATCGGCACCGTGCGCTCGTCCCTGGGCGCCTCGGCCAACCGCCTGGAACACGTGTACAACAACCTGTCGAACATCAGCACCAACAGCAAGGCCGCCACCGGGCGCATCATGGACGTCGACTTCGCCAGCGAAAGCTCGAAAATGACCACCAGCCAGATGTTGCTGCAAGCCGGCACCGCCATGCTGAAACAGAGCAACAGCATGTCCTCGATGGTCATGTCGCTGCTGCAATAATTTCCCGCGTCAGCAAGGCGGCCCGGCTCACGCAGCCGGGCGCCGTTCCAGCCAGCCCTCACCGGCTGGCTTTTTTTATGCCCGGAAAATAGTTCGGCTAATTTCCATGCAGCACTTAACGCGGCCGGCGAAACGGTCGTCTTGTATTGGTAAGAGCGCGACCGACTGCGGCTCCGACAGCCCCCACCCCTACCCCGGAGCTTGACCATGCTGAGCCTTCACACCAACAACGCCGCCCTGTCCGCACAAAATTCGATCAACCGCACCCAGGGCTCGTTGTCGACCTCGATGACCCGCCTGTCGACCGGCTACCGCATCAATTCCTCGATGGACGACGCCGCCGGCCTGCAGATCGCCACCCGCCTGAAAGCCCAGACCAGCGGCATGGCCGTGGCGATGCGCAACACCCAGAACTCGACCTCGATGCTGCAAACGGCCGAAGGCGCGCTCGACGAAGTGAGCAATATGGTGGTGCGCATGAAAGACCTGGCCACCCAAGCGGCCGATGCCTCCTCGACCACGGCCGACAAGACCGCCATGCAGTCGGAATACGACGCGCTCGGCAAGGAATTGAGCAACGTGATGAGCAACACCACCTTCGGCGGCGCCAAGCTGCTGATCGGCGGCACCATCGCCTCCTCGATGACTTTCCAGATCGGTTCGAGCACCAGCGAAAAAATGACGGTCAACCTGGCCACCGACGTGACCGCCCTGGACACCGCCATCGGCGCCACCAGCGGCACCTACACCGTGCCGGGCACCCCTGGCACCGAACTGACCGCCAGCGCCAACGCCACCATCGACCTGCTCTCGACCGCGCTGGCCTCGATCGGCACCGTGCGCTCGGCCCTGGGCGCCTCGGCCAACCGCCTCGAACACGTGTACAACAACCTGTCGAACATCAGCACCAACAGCAAGGCCGCCACCGGGCGCATCATGGACGTCGACTTCGCCAGCGAAAGCTCGAAAATGACCACCAGCCAGATGCTGCTGCAAGCCGGCACCGCCATGCTGAAACAGAGCAACAGCATGTCTTCGATGGTCATGTCGCTGCTGCAATAATCAACGGCTGGGCCGCCGGCGCTGGCGCCGGGCATTGACCGAGCCAGCCGGCCCCCGGCTGGCTCTTTTTTATCCTGACCTTGCGTGAACGCCATGTCTACTATCTCTTCGCAGCAGCTCGGTGCATCGACGATTGGCCCGCTGGCGCCGCTGGCGCTGTTGCCGGCGCCGCTGGCGGGCGGCGCCGCCCCCGGCCTGCCGCTGCCGGCTGCGGAAACGGTAGCGGCGCCGGCGCCGGCCGCCGGCCTGCCGGCCAACCTGAACGAGAGCGCTTCGATGCGGGCCGACCAGGTGTTCATGGCGCGCCAGATGGCCTGGCCGGTGCTCGACGGCGCCGCCCTGGCCAGCGCCTGGCGCACCATGGTGCGCACCTACGCGGCCCAGCTGGCTACCTTGCAGCAGCAGGGGCGCGCCCAGTTCATGCCGGGCAAGCTGTTGATGTCGGGCGTGCAGCAAGCCATGCAGGCCAGTACCGTGCAGCAGCAGGCCACCTTGTTATGGCATCCGGAAGCCTGGCGTTTCGTGCTGCCGGGCGCGGGCGGGCAGCAACTGGCGCTGCGCCTGCTGACCGGGCTGCCCGACCCGCCGCCCAGCCGGCGCCAGCGCGCCAAGGCGGCGCTGCGGCTGGACGTGGTGCTGTCCGACGGCAGCCATGCCACGGTGCAACTGGAACTGCTCGATGGGGTGATGATGGAACTGGCGGCCGAGCATCCGCGCGCGGTGGCGCTGTTGCGCCATTCGCTGCCGGCACTCAAGGAAGCCATCGAAACGGCCGGCTTGCGCCTGGCGCGCGCCAGCGTCAGGCAGGGTATCTGGCCGGGCAAACCCTTGCAGCAGTATTCGCCGCAGGTCAGCGCCGCCCTGCCCCCGCCCCTGTTCCGGGCCATGGCCGAGGTGGCGCTGCTGCTGGCGCGCACCACCAGGAGCGAGGCGGCGACCACGGTGCGGTTTACCGAGAGGTCGTTGCCGGGAATGAGGCCGTATGGCGAGCCCTAGGAGTCTGCGCGGCAGAAGCTCGTCGGTCGAAACGAGTGGAGAAAAGTCCCACTTCCCACCCATTTCTCGGTCTGTAGCTACGGCTACAGACCTCAAAAGTGGGCGTGAATTGGGTTCTTTTCCCACCCGTTTCGCCTCGACTCCTTCTGCCGCGCAGACTCCTAGCGCGTCATCCCCGCGCAGGCGGGGATCCAAGTTCGCCGCGGCTATCGACCAAGCGGAAAACTTGGGTCCCCGCCTGCGCGGGGACGACGACTAGCGCGGCTTATCCCACGGTGCCGACAATGCTCACATCGCGGTTTTCGGGAATCTCGTTGTAGGACAGCACATGCAGCCCCGGCGCGAACAGGCGCGCATAGCGCGCCAGTAGCGGCCTGATCTGCGGCAGCACCAGCAGCAGCGGCGCGCTCTGCTGTTGCTTCATCTGCTCGCGCGCCACCGGCATGTTCAACTGTAGTTGCGAAAGCAACTGCGGATCGATCGGGAAGTTGTCCAGCGCCACCTTGCCGCCCTGGCGCGCCTGGTTCAAGGACCCCAGCAACATATTCTCAAGCTCGGCCGACAAATTGAACGCCGGCATCTCCTTCTTCTTGCCGAACAAGGCCGTCACAATCTGCCGGCGCAGCGCGCAGCGCACTTCGGCCGCCAGCAAGATCGGATCCTTGGTGGTTTCCGAACTGTCGAGCAAGGTGGTGCCGATCACCACGATATCCTTGAGCGAGACATTTTCTGTCAGCAGCACGCGGAATACGCGCAGCAACTGGGTGTGCGTCATCGCCTTGTCCAGCGCCGAGGCCAGCTTGGGCGAGAGCGCCGTCATCCGTTCCAGGATGGCCGCCACGTCTTCATGGCGGAACAGGTCCGGCAGGTAATCGCGCACCACCTTGGAACAATGGGTGGCGATCGCGCTCGGCACCTCGACCACCTGGTAGCCGAGCCCGAGCGCATGGGCCTTCTCGGCCGGCGCGATCCAGGTAATGGCCATGCCGTAGGCCGGTTCGATCCCGGGAATTCCGTCGAGCTGGCCGTACACCGAGGGCGAGGCAATCGCCATCAGGCATTCCGGCACCACTTCGGCCTCGGCCACCACGGTGCCGCTGAGCATGATCGAATACTGGGTCGGGCGCAGCGACAAGTCGTCGCGCACATGGATCGGCGGCAGCAGCAAGCCCATCGCTTCGGACAAGCTCTGGCGCACGCCCTTGATGCGCTTGGTCAGCGGCTCGCCCTGGGCGGCGTCGACCAGCCCGACCAGCTTGTAGCCGACCGCCACCGTCAAGGCTTGCACCGCCGGCAAGTGCTGCCACTCGAGGTCGGGGGCGCGCTCGTCGCGCAGGGCCGCTTCGATTGCCGCCACCCCGGCCAGGTCGGGCGCCTTGACCATGCGCGCCAGGCGCCAGCCGACGTAGCCGAGCACGACCGCGAAGATGCCGAACATCAGCCACGGCATGCCCGGCACCATGGCCAGCACCAGCATCATGCCGGAGGCGCTGTAGAGCACCGCCGGCGAGGCCAGCAACTGCCCGCCGACCTGCTGCTCGAAGTCGCCCGCATCGCTGATCCGGGTCACCAGGATGGCGGCGGCGGCCGACAGCAGCAGCGCCGGGATCTGCGCCACCAGGCCGTCACCGATGGTCAACAGCGCGTACAGGCGGAAGGCGTCGCCGAACGAGAGGTCGTGCATCAGCGCGCCGATCGCCACGCCGCCCACCATGTTGATGATCAAAATCAGGATACTGGCGACCGCGTCGCCGCGCACGAACTTCGAGGCGCCGTCCATGGCGCCGTAGAAGTCGGCTTCGGCGGCCACGTCGCGCCGCCGCACCTGGGCTTTTTCCTGGTTGATCAGGCCAGCGTTGAGGTCGGCGT
This sequence comes from Massilia genomosp. 1, assembly GCF_011682185.1. Lineage (NCBI taxonomy): Bacteria > Pseudomonadati > Pseudomonadota > Betaproteobacteria > Burkholderiales > Oxalobacteraceae > Massilia > Massilia genomosp. 1. The sequence continues at coordinate 35,131 of NZ_WHJF01000023.1, read as the reverse complement.
CGATCGCCATCTGCTTGCCGGGCAGCGCGTCCAGCGTGAACCGCGCCGACACTTCGGAAATGCGTTCCGCGCCCTTGGTCACCACCGCGAAGTTAATGATCATCAAAATGATGAACACGACGAAGCCGACCACGAAATTGCCGCCGATAACCACGTTGGCGAAGGCTTCGATCACTTTACCGGCCGCGTCGCTACCCGTGTGGCCGTGCAGCAGCACCACCCGGGTCGAGGCCACGTTCAGGGTCAGCCTGAGCATGGTGGTGCCGAGAATGACGCTCGGGAAGACCGAGAAGTCGAGCGGCCGCTTGGCCGAGACCGACACCAGGATGACGATCATGGCCAGCACGATGTTGAAGGTAAACAGCACGTCGAGCAGCACCGGCGGCAGCGGCAGGATGATCATCGACAAGATGACCAGCAAGAACACCGGGGTGGCGAATTTATGCCGCTTCAACTCGGTCAGCAGGCTGTTCAAAAAACTCATGTGGCGGGAACCTCACTCAGATGAGATGGCACGACCACCTCGTTGGGGAAACGGGGCGGCGCAGTGCGCCGGCCGGCACGAAAAGCGTTCAGTTGCAGCACATAGTTGAGCACCTGCGACACGGCCTGGTACAGCTGGGCCGGAATTTGTTGCTGGACCTGGCTGGTATTGTAGATCGCCCGAGCCAGCGGCGGCAGTTCCAGGGTCTCGATATTGTGCTGCTTTGCAATCTGGCGGATGAACAGGGCCATCTCGTCGACCCCCTTGGCCACCACGAAGGGCGCTTCGGCGCGGCTGGCCTCGTACTTGAGCGCCACCGCGTAATGTTCGGGATTGACGATCACGACATCGGCCGTGGGCACGGTCTTGCTCACGCTGCGGCGCGCCATCTGCTGCTGCAACTGGCGGATGCGCTGGCGCACTTCGGGCTTGCCTTCGCTGCTCTTGTGTTCTTCCTTCTGGTCGTGCTTGCTCATGCGCTGGTTGCGCGCGAACAAGAACGCCTGCACCGGCACGTCGAGCACGGCGAACATGACGAACACCATGCACATCGCCATCAGGGCGTCGAGCATCAGCGCGGCGCCGGCCGGCAGCGCCGCCGACAGCGGCATCTTTTGCAATTCGACAAAGGCGTTCATGCTCGCGCGGCTCACATGCACCAGCACCGTCCCGAGCACGGCGGCCTTGCCGACCGAGGTGGCCACGCCGATGCCGTGCTTGGCGGTAAACAGGTTGCCCAGGTTTTTCATGGGCGAGAGGCGCGCCATTTTCGGCTCCATGTTCTTGGTGCTGACCACCCAGCCGCCCGGAATGAGGGACGACAGCACCACCGCGAACGGCACGCCCAGGAGCGGCAGCACCATCGTGATCAACAGCCACATGGCACTCGTGAAGATGGTCGAGCTCAGGTTTTCCATGGCCCCGTCCGCGCCGAGCGGGATGAAGACCAGCGCGAACAGGCTGCGGAAGGAGTCCAGGTAGCTCGGCAGCATCATGGAAAACACTTTCAGGCTGACCAGGATGCCGATCGCGGTGGCCAGGTCGCGCGAACGCACCACCTGCCCTTCCTCGCGGGCCTTGCGCAGCTTTTGCTGCGACGCCTTTTCGGTCTTGTCGCCACCGCTCGCGTCGTCAGCCATGGGCCGCCTTCATCTGTTGGTCGATCAGTTCAAGGATCTGGTTGCTCATCGCAATATAGTGTTCGGGAATGAAGCGCACGATCTGGATCAGCATCATCAGGCCGAACAAGGTGGTCAGCGAAAACCCCAGCGAAAACAGGTTGAGGGACGGCGCCACCCGGTTCAACAGGCCGAAGCCGAGCTGCACCACCAGGGTCGAAAACACGATCGGCAGCGCCAGCAGCATGGCGGCGGCGAAGATCCAGGCCGCCTTCAGCGCCACCGTTCCCAGCAGCATCGGGGCGTAGCCCGCGCCCACCGGCCAGGCCTTGAAACTGGTGGCCAGCACCCCGGTCAGCACCAGGTGCCCGTCGATGGCGAAAAACACGATGATGGCCAGCAGCGAGAGCATGCCCGAGACCACGTCCGAGGCGGTGCCGTTGACCGGATCGTTCATCTGCGCCATCGAAAAACCGATCTGGCTCGACACCAGGTAGCCCAGCACATTGATCACCGACATCGAAAAGTGCATGGCCAGCCCCAGCACGCCGCCGATCACGGCCTGTTCCAGGGTGGTGGCGACGCCCATCACCGAAAACGGGTCGACCACCGCGTTGCCGGGACTAAACGGCAGCATCATGAAGGCCAGCACCAGCGCCAGCAGCACGCGCACCGGCAGCGGCACCAGGATGTCGCCCACCACCGGCGCGGCCGAGAGCAGCGCCAGGTTGCGCACGAACGGCCACCACAGGGCGTTCAGGAACGGCAGCAGGTAGCCGGCCAGCTCCATGCCTTGTTATCCGACCAGGGCGGCGGCGCGCTGGAACACGGAGACGCAGTAATCCATCAGGTAAGCGGTCATCCAGTGCCCGGCCATCATCACCGCCAGCAGGGTCACCAGCAGGCGCGGCAAGAAACTCAGGGTCTGCTCGTTGATCTGGGTGGCGGCCTGCACCAGCGCCACCAGCAAGCCCATGACCAGGCCCGGCACCACCAGCACCAGCACCATCACCATGACGATTTGCAAGGCGCCGACCATCAGGTCGACTGCCACGTCGGGGGTCATCGCCTCTCTCCCATGCCTTCTCCCATCGTCAAAACGGCCGTATGCTGCCGACCAGGGTGTTGACGGTCAGGGTCCAGCCATCGACCAGCACGAACAGCAGCAGCTTGAAGGGCAAGGAAATGACCAGCGGCGAAAGCATCATCATGCCCATCGCCATCAGCACCGAGGACACCACCAGGTCGATGATCAAGAAGGGAATGAACAGCATGGCGCCGATCTGGAACGCGGTTTTCAGTTCGCTCAGCACGAACGCGGCCAGCTTGACCGTGAAGGCGCGTTGCTGCGGCGCCATCTCGGACGGTTCGCCCGCCAGCCTGGCCACCTGGGCCAGCGCGGCCTTGCTGGTCTGGGCCAGCATGAAGCGCGACAGCGGCGCTTCGGCCACCTTCAGCGCATCCTGCATGCCGATCTTGTCCTGGTCGTAGGGCACGAAGGCCTCGCGCCAGATCTGGTCGCCGACCGGGCGCATCACCAGCAGGGTGAGGATCAGGGCCACGCCGGTGATGATCCGGTTCGGCAAGCCCTGCTGCAGGCCGAGCGCCTGGCGCAGCAGCGAGAGCACGATCACGAAGCGGGTGAAGCAGGTCATCATCATGACCATGACGGGCAGCAGCCCAAGCAGGGTCATCAGGACCAGCACCTGCGACTTGACAGTCAGGTCGGTCTTGGCGCCGGGAATGACCCCGGCCAGCAAGTCCTGGGCCGAGGCCGGCGCGGCGTACAGCAGGCCGGCAGCGAGCAAGGCCGCGCCGCCGATCGCCAGCGCGCCGCCGCTCCCGCGTGCGCCGCCTCTCATGCGGTCAAGAGGTCCAGGTCGAGGCCATCGAGATCGATGACCTTCAGGCCGTACTGTTCGCCGGCCACCACCACTTCGGCGCGCCCGATCGGGGTGCCGTTGACCTTGATGACGAGCGGCTCGCCCGCCAGCACGTCGAGCGCGATCACGCTGGCCGGCCCGATCGCCATCAGTTCTTGCAGCGAAATGCGGGCCGAGCCCACTTCCAGGGTCAGGGTCACCGGAATCTTGCGCATCATCTGCGGCAAGTCGCGCTGGGGCCGTTTTTCAAGCGCGCGCGCGCTGTCGACACCGGACGGCACGCCCATGACAGGTTCGTCGATGATCAATTCTTCGTCGATTCCGGCAGCCAGATCCGGAGCCTGGAGTTCGTTCTCGTTGATTTTCATTAGTCGCTATCTTCAAAAGAGGTTAAACAGAGCGAACCGTTATGCTCGGTTACCGCGGCAGTAAACAAACGCGACTCGGCCAGCAAGACATCGGCCCGGCCCACCGTCACCGGGATGATGTCGCCCAGCTTGAGGGCAAACAGCGCTTCGAGCGTGATTTCCTTGCTCACCAAACGCCCGTCCAGGGTCACTTGCAGCGCCGTGCCCAGCGCCACGCTGGCGTGCGGGGTGCGCTCGCGCGCGCGCTCGGGCATCAGCCCCAGCAACACGCGCGCCACCAGCTCCTGGTCCAGCGCCAGCCACAGCTGCCCGCATTCGCCGCCCTGGCCGCGCCGCAGGGTGATCCCCAGGGTCCAGCCGCCGGGCGCGGGCGGCGGCGGCGGCACCTTGCCCGGCACCAGCTCGGCGCAAGGCAGTCCAGCTTCATTATGCGCCCGCGCAAGGTTTGCATCCACCCGTCTCGCAAGCACCGAGGCTATTTGTTGACCTAACACAACTGCGAGGCGTTCTTCGGTGGCAGTCACGCGTACTGTGGACGGGTCGACGGCCGGTCCGGGCAGTGCGCCGCGGCGGCCGTAGCGCTGGTTGAGCACCGCCAGCAGCAGCGAGCGTTCGAGCGCGAAGGCGACGCTGCCGGCGCTGCCTTCGAAGGCCAGCCAGCGCCCGCTCTGCGCGCTGTCGGGGGCGCCGACAAAGCCGGCCGCTTCGAGCTGGAAACCATCCCAGTAGCGCCGCACGGCTGGCTGGCGCAAGGCGGCCGCCACATCCTCGGCAATCTGGGCGGCGAACTGGGGCAACAAATGCACCGGCCGGCCCAGCAGGCGGGGGTCGAGCACTTGCGATGAGGCCTGCAAGTTTGTCTTATTTATCATGGTCATAAGTAACTCGGCAAGTGCGTGGCAAAGAGGGCAACTCTTTGTTTTGTTTGAGGAAAACAGTATATCAGAGCACGTTTATTTGATGGATTTAATTTCCGAGTGGCACTATAATTGCCTTGCGGTAAGTGGCCATTTGGTTCTCAAAAGCAATTAATTCAGGAAAATGGCTCAAGTTCCCACACTTCGACCCGTTACCAACAGTAAGCGATATCGTTAGACATTTCGACACCTTTGCTTCTGCTCCAAGAGGTTTAGGGAAATTTGTTGGTTTTACCCGACTCAGCAATAATTTATTTTGCCGTCGAGCATGTTTTCGTTTGGAATCGCAGCACGGAACGCGCACACTGGGCGCTTCACCGTTCAGGCCGGTCACGACAGAAAATCAGTCGTAACTGTTTGATTATGAACAAAAAATTATGCAGGGATGACAACATGGAAGTCGGAAACACAACAGCCAATACGCTCGCTACCGAGCTCCAGTCGGAGATGAAGATACTGGCCAACGACGCCGGCCAACTGAACGCACACGCCAACATCGGCACCGCCGGCGGCCAGCCGCTGCCGGCCGGGTTTTCCTTCACCCAGAGCATGAAGGATGCGCTCGAGAGCGTGAACCAGCAAGACGCCGCAGCCGGCCAGAAAATGAACGATGTCGACAGCGGCAAGAGCGACGACCTGGTCGGCGCCATGCTGGCCAGCCAGGAAGCGAGCCTGTCCTTCTCGATGCTCATGCAAGTGCGGAACAAGGTCATGGGCGCGATGGACGAGCTGATCAAGCTCCCTGTCTAAGCAGCCGTTTGCGACTTCACCCTCACCACGGGAACCCACCAGCGTGATTGCCTCTCTTAAATCCACCTTCGCCGGGCGCATGGGCGCCATGCCTTCGCTGCCGCCGGCGTTGCGCAACAACCTGACCCCGATGCTGGTGCTGGCGATTGCCATCACGGCAGCCGTAATGATGTACATGTGGAACGACCAGGCCGGCTACAAGCCGGTCTTCGGCGCCAACGAACGGGTGGCCTCGGGCGACATGATGGCCGTGCTGGACGCCGACAAGGTGCCGTACCGCCTGCATCCGGACACCGGCCAGCTCTTGGTGCCTTCCTCGCAACTGGGCAAGGTGCGCATGCTGCTGGCCGCCAAGGGCGTCACCGCCCAGCTGCCGGCCGGCCTGGAACTGATGGACAAGAACGATCCGCTGGGCGTGTCCCAGTTCGTGCAGGACGTGCGCTTTCGCCGTGGCCTGGAAGGCGAACTGGCGCAAAGCATCCTCTCGCTCGACGCCATCGCCTCGGCCCGGGTCCACCTGTCGATCGCGCGCTCGACCTCGTTCGTGGCCAGCGACGGCGAAAAATCCTCAGCCTCGGTGGTGGTGGCCGTGAAACCGGGGCGCACCCTGGCCCCGGAACAGATCGCCGCGATCATCAACATGGTCTCCGGCAGCGTCGCCAGCCTGGCCCCGGCGCGGGTCAGCCTGGTCGACCAGGCCGGCAATTACCTCTCCTCGCGGGTCGACCTCTCGGAAGGCTTCGACGGCGCCGCCCAGGGGATGGATGGCAACGCCAAGAAATACCAGGACCAGGTGCGCGGCAATGTGAATGAACTGCTCGGCCCGGTGTTGGGCGCCGACAACTTCAAGCTCAGCGTGACCGCCGACATCGACAACGACAAGATCGAGGAAACCAGCGAAAAATACGGCGACGCCCCGAAAGTGACCAGCGAAGCGACCCGCGAAGAGCAGGAAAAGAACCGCATGGCGATGGGCGTGCCGGGCACCCTGTCGAACCGCCCGCCGGCCCTGCCCGATGCCCAGGCCGGCGCGGCGCCCGGCGCCGACGATGGCAGCGCGCGCAAGAACGCCAGCACGCGCCAGTTTGCCTACGACCGCAACATCACCCAGATCAAACGCAGCCGCGGCCGCTTGCGCAAGCTCAGCGTGGCGGTGGTGCTCAACAACCGGGTGGCGGCCGCCAAAACCGGCTGGACCCCGGCCGAACTGGCGAATATCGAAAAAACCCTCAGCAGCGGCCTGGGCATCAACGCCGCGCGCGGCGATGTGCTGGCGGTATCAAGCATGACCTTCCCCGTTCAGCCCGCCGCCCAGCCGTGGTGGCAGGAACGCGACAACGTGGTCGACATGAGCGGCTGGGCGGCCTGGGCGGTGGGCATCCTGCTCGGCTTCCTGCTGATCATCCGTCCTCTGCTGCGCCTCTTGACAGTGCGCCTGGCGCCGCCCGCCGTGGCCGGCGACGCCCAGTTGCTGGGCGGCCCGGCCGGCCCGGCCACCGCCGTCGTCGGTCCCGCCATGCGCGTCGGCGACGCCCGCCTGGGCGACGCCGCCGGCGCGGTCCCGGCCCTCGGCGCCCCGCTGCAGATGGTGCCTTTGCTCGAAAATTATGATCTCCCCCCTGCCGGATCGGCAGTCGATGTGATGGTCGATCACTTGAAAGTTCTCGCTGCCAAGGAACCGGAGCGGGTCGCCGAAGTCGTCAAACAATGGATGCAGAAAAATGGCCGAACTGGACAATAACGTGGAAGCCGAAGAGGCGCCTGGACTGACCCCTGTCGAACAGGCGGCCATCGTCCTGCTCAGCATTGGCGAAGAGCCGGCCGCCGCCGTGCTGCGCTGCCTCGACCGCGAGGAATTGCTCGAAGTGACGCAAGTCATGTCGCGCATGAGCGGCATCAAGGTCGATTCGGTGCGCATCGCGATGCAAACCTTTTTCGACGATTACCGCCAGCAGTCGGGCGTGCATGGCGCCTCGCGCAGCTACCTGAAGCGCTCGCTCGACCTGGCGCTCGGCAGCGACATCGCCAACAGCGTCCTCAACAACATCTACGGCGACGCCATCCGCCCGATGATGGCGCGCCTGCAGTGGGCCTCGCCGAAATGGCTGGCCGACTACATCGCCAACGAGCACGTGCAGATGCAAGCGGTGTTCCTGGCCTTCGTGCCGCCGGCGCTGGCCGGCCAGATCCTCGACGCCCTGCCGCTGGAAGGCCGCGACCTGGTCCTGCTGAACCTGGCGCGCCTCGATGAAATCGACCGCGACCTCTTGACCGAACTCGAAGAGCTGGTGACCCGCTGCCTGGGCGCGCTCGATACCCAGAGCGCCAGCGTGGAAGGAATCCGCCAGGTGGCCGAGATCCTCAACCGGCTGCCAGGCAACCGCGCCGGCATGGTCGAACTGCTGCGCGCCCACGATCCGGACGTGGTGAGCGAAATCGAAATGAGCATGTACGACTTCCTGATCCTGTCGCGCCAGACCGAGGCCACGATCACCCGCATCCTCGACGACGTGCCGCTCGAGCAATGGGCGATCGCGCTCAAGGGCGCCGAACCGGCGATCCGCGATGCGATCCTGACCACCATGCCGCGCCGCCAGGCCCAGAACTTCGACGACCTGCTGCGCCGCGCCGGTCCGGTGCCGATGTCGCGCATCGAACAGACCCGCAAGGACATCATGGCAACCGTCAAGCAACTGGCCGACAACGGCGAAATCGAAGTCCAACTGTTCGCCGAGGCAGTCGTAGAATGAAACAATTCCGCCCCTACCATTTCCCGCCGCTGTCGCAGCTCGACGCGCTCGGCGCCGCCCGTTCCTCCGAGGCCGCCGGAGAGTGGCAGAACGCGGTCGAAGAAGGCTACCAGCAGGGGCAGCGCGAAGGATACGAGACCGGCTTGTCGAACGGCCGCGACGACGGCTACGCGACCGGCCTGGCCGAGGGGCTGGCGGCCGGCCGCCAGCAAGCCATGCGCCAGGTGCAGGAGCGCTTCGACCAACTGGCCGGTCCGCTGGACGGCATGTTCGCCCAGCTCGGCCAGATGGTGGAAGAATTCCGTTCGGCCCAGCGCAAGGAAGTCGTCGACCTGGTCGGCAAGGTGGCGCGCCAGGTGATCCGCGCCGAACTGGCCTTGCAGCCGGTGCAGTTGCTGGCGCTGGTGGACGAAGCGCTGGCCGCCATGCCGCCCACGCGCGAGCGCATCGAAGTGTGCCTCAACCCGGAAGAACTCAAGCGCATCACCGAACTCGATCCGGTGCGCGCCGCCAAATGGTCGCTGCTGCCCGATCCCTCGCTGGAAGCGGGCGAATGCCGCGTGCGCGCCGGCGACAATGAAGTCGACGCCGGTTGCCAGGGCCGCCTGGCCAACTGCATGTCGCAGGTCAGCACGCAACTGATGCCGAGCGCCGAACGCGTGCTCGACGAGGTCGACGCATGAGCAAGCTGGCCGATTCCCTGCGCACCGTCGAGCTCGACGACGTCCCGGTCGCGATTCCGACCGGACGCCTGGTCGGCGCCTCGGGCTTGCTGCTGGAGTCGGCCGGCTGCCGCCTGCACACGGGCCAGCGCTGCCGCATCGAAACGGTGGGCGGCGAGTGGCTGGACGCCCAGGTGGTCGGTTTTCGCGAACGCCTGTCGTTCCTGATGCCGTTCAAGCAAGCGATCGGCCTGACCACCGGCGCCCGCGTGTTGCCGAGCCCGACCGCCGCGACCCTGCAGATCGGCCCCTCGTGGCTGGGGCGCATGGTCAACGGCCTGGGCGAGCCGATCGACGGCCTGGGGCGCCTGGGCGGCGAGCATCGCCTGGAGATGACGCCGCCCAGAATCAATCCGCTGAAAAAACAACCGGTGCTCGAGCCGCTCGACGTCGGCGTGCGCGCCATCAATTCCATGCTGACCATCGGCAAGGGCCAACGGGTCGGCCTGATGGCCGGCAGCGGGGTCGGCAAGTCCGTGCTGCTCGGCCTGATCACGCGCCAGACCGTGGCCGACGTGGTCGTGGTCGGCCTGATCGGCGAACGCTCGCGCGAGGTGCGCGAATTCGTCGACATGTCGCTCGGCCCCGAGGGCTTGAAAAAAGCCGTGCTGGTGATCGCCCCGGCCGACGAATCGCCGCTGATGCGCATCCGCGCGACCGAACTGTGCCACGCGATCGCCGCCCATTACCGCGACCAGGGCTTGAACGTGCTGCTGCTGGTCGACTCGCTCACCCGCTACGCGATGGCGCTGCGCGAAGTGGCGCTGGCGCTGGGCGAGCCGCCGGCCACCAAGGGCTATCCGCCCTCGGTCTTCTCGGCCCTGCCGCAACTGGTCGAAAGCGCCGGCAACGGCGAGCATGAACACGGCAGCATGAGCGCCATCTACACCGTGCTGGCCGAAGGCGACGACCAGCAGGACCCGGTGGTCGACACCGCCCGCGCGATTCTCGACGGCCACATCGTGCTCACGCGCGAACTGGCCGAACGCGGCCACTACCCGGCCATCGACGTGGCCGCCTCGATCAGCCGCTGCATGGCGCAGGTGGTGCCGGCCGCGCACGCGCTGGCCGCGCGCAAGCTGAAAGCCGCGCTGGCGCGCCACGCCAGAGTGCGCGACCTGATTCCCCTGGGCGCCTACGTGCCGGGCGCCGATCCGGTGACCGACCACGCGGTGCGCCTGGAGCCCCATATCGACGCCTACCTGTGCCAGGGAACGCGTGAAGCGGCGCCTTTGCCTGAATGCATTACCCAACTTGAAGCGATGATGTCATGAGCACCAAGAACACGATCGACAGCCTGGGCACCCTGGTCCGCCTGCGCAGCACCAAGGTGGAACAGTTGCAGGCCGACATGGCCGCCCAGCACGCGACCAAGGCCCGTTACCAGGCCAACCTGGCGCGCCTGGACAGCCTGGCGGCCGGCAGCGGCGCCAGCGGCGCGCTGCCGCTGGCGCTGGCCCTGAACTGCGGCCAGTACAAGCTGGCCGTGATCGCGCTGGCCGACAACCATCGCACCGACCTCTCCCTGCACGAAGCGACCATGGCGGTCTCGCAGCGCGCCCTGAACGACGCCTGGAGCGAGCGCGAACTGCTGGGCCAGGTACTGGAACAGAAAAAAGGCGTGGCCGAGCTGGCCCGCAACCGCACCGAACGCAAGCGCGAAGACGACCTGGCCACGCAATCGTGGCTGGCCGGCCGCAAGTAATTTCAACTGACATCCCTGGAGAAACCTGATGGCGACCATTGGCAACACCTACGATCCGGCCACCACCGCAGCGGGCCTGGCGACCAACTACACCTCGGCGCGCCAGAGCATCCTGACGGCCCAGACCAAGCAGGCCGGCAGCGCCGCCGCCGCCCTCACCTCGCTGCGCTCGGCCATTTCGGGCTACCAGAGCTCGTTGCTGTCGCTGACCTCCGGCAAGACCATGCTGAGCCAGTCCGCGACCTTCAGCAACCCCGCCATCGGCAGCGCCAGCGCGGGCGTGAACGCGACCGCCGGCAGCTACAGCTTTTTCGTCGAACAGCTCGCCACCGCCAACCAGGTCTCCTACGCCGGGCTGGCCGACAGCCCCGCCGACGGCGGCAACCTCGGCATCGAATTCGGCGGCGTACCCGGCTTCACGGTCAACCTGGCCACGGCCAACAGCGATGGCAACGCCACCCTGACCCCGCGCGAAATGGCGGCCGCCATCAATGCCGAGCCGACCAACAACGGGCGCGTGTCGGCCTCGATCGTCACCGTCAACGGCGTCACCCAGCTGATGCTGACCTCGAAAACGACTGGCGCGGCCGGCAACATCTCGCTCAACACGGCGGCGGTGGGCAATGCCGGCCTGAAAGCGGCCCTGTCCGCGCCGCCCACCCAGGTCACCACCGGCCAGGACGCCCTGGTCTGGCTCGGCGCGCAAGGCACCGGCACCCCGATCGCCCAGGCCTCGAACGTGTTTACCAACGTCGACGGCGTGACCATGACCTTCACCAAGGCCCAGGCCCCGGGCGACACGCCGGTCACCCTGACGGTGGCCAGCGACAACGCCGGCACCGTGGCCAAGGTGCAGAAATTCGTCGACGATTACAACAAGCTCAAGACCGTGATCGACGCCATGGTCGCGCCGGGCGACCCGTCCAAGGGCGCCACCCCCGGCGTGTTCGCCAACGATGGCGGCGTGCGCGTGCTGCAAGGGCGCATGGTGAGCATGCTGCGCGGCGCAAACGGCGCCGACAGCCTGGCCGCCTACGGCATCGTGGCCACCCGCGACGGCAGCCTGTCGCTGAACGCGACGCGCCTGACCAGCCAGCTGGCGGTCTCGCCGAAAGGGCTCGACACCCTGATCGGCAGCAGCGTCAACGGCAGCAGCAGCGGCATCGCAGGCAGCCTCGACAGCTACCTGAAGGAATGGAGCAGCAGCACCGACGGCCAGCTCAAGCAGCGCCTGGAACAGAACACCAAATTGCAGACCAGCCTGACCAAGCGCCAGGACCAGCTCGACAAGCAGTACGACAGCGCCTACAAGCGCTATCTGACGCAATTTACACAATTGCAGACACTGCAAAGCCGGATGGCGTCCAACACCTCGATGTTCGAGGCACTGTTCGGCGATAAATCCTAATCAAGAGAGGAAAAGATGTCCTATTCCGACGCTTACAGCGACTACCACTCGGTTAACCTCGATGCTCAGACGGCGCGTGCATCACCGGTCGAGCTGGTACTGCTGCTGACCGATGGCTTGCTCGACGAACTGGCCCGCGCGCGCGGCCACATCATCGGCAAGCGCTACGAGCAAAAGGCGGTCAGCATTGACAAATGTGTCGAAATCATCAATGGATTGTCCAGCTCGCTGGACTTCGAGCAAGGTGGCGACGTGGTGGAAAACCTGGCACGACTGTACGACTTTTGCGCCGCGCGCCTGCATGGCGCCGGCATCAAGATGGACCCGGCCATGCTGGACGAAGTGGTCGAGATTCTCGGCACGATCCGCCAGGGCTGGCTTGGCGTACAGGCGCGCAATGCCTAGGCGCGCCGCCCTGAACGCCCTGACGGTGGCCCTGGCCGCCGCCGGCGATGCGCGCGACTGGGTCGCGCTGGACCGCGCCGTCGGCGCCCTCGGCACCGACTTGCGCGTGCTGGCGGCCAGCGGCCCCTGGAGCGCGCCGGAAACGCGCGCGCTCGCAGCGCTGCGCGCGCAGCACGACAAGGCGGCCGAACTGTGCGCCGCCGAGCTGGACGCGCTGGAAGCGCAAATGAACCACATGCACACGAACAAAGCCGGGTTTATCGCCTACGCCCTCGACAATGACACCGACACAGAACGTAACCAGGCATACCCATAATGCTCGCTAACCTGACCCCTTCCCCGGCTGCGCCGGCCGCCAGCGGCGCCGCCGCGCCAGCGCCGGCGACCTCGCCGGCTGTGGCCGTGCCAGTCGCAGCGGGCACCGCAGCCGCCGCCGCGCAAGCCCCGGCCGTGCCCCTGTTTGCCAGCTGGCTCGCGTTCGACGCCCCGGCCGGCCAGTTCAATGCCGACGGCGACACCAGCGGTGAAGATGCCGCCGTGGACGGCCTGGCCGAGCTGCCGGCCCTGGCCGACGCGCCCGCCCTGGCGGCGCCCGAACCCGATAGCGCCAGCACGCCGGCCATGACGATGAGCTCGCTGTTCGGCCTGAACCTGCCGCTCGGCATGGTTTTGCCGCCAACGATGCCGGCAGCGATGCCGGCCTCGCTGCCGGCATCCATGACTGGCACGCCGGCGCCGCTGGAAGGCGCCGCGCTGGTGGGCGCCGCGCCGCTCGCCACCGCCAGCGCTGGCGCCACCGCCGGCGTCACCGCAGCGCTCAGCTTTGCAGCGCCGGCCGCGCCCGCGCCAGCGCTGCCAGCCGCGCCGTTCGCCCCGGTCCAGGCGGCGGTTCCAGCCAGCATCGTCTCGTTCACCTTCAAGGCGCCGCCGCCGCCCGTCGCCACCGCCAACAGCGGCGAGGCCGCCGCCACCGAGGCCCGCGCCGACAGTGGCGCGGCCGAGCTGCGCGCGCCCGCCGCAGCGCCAGTAGCCGTGCCTGCGCCCGCCCTGGCCGCCGCCGCCCCGGCGCCGCGCGCGCCGCTGCGCGCCAGCGAGGGCGCCCCGGCCGGCGCGCCGGCCGCCCAGAAAACAACGGTCGCCAGCGCCGCCCAGCCGTTCGCCGCCGCCGACAGCATGCTGCGCAGCGACGTTCCGGTGACCGGCGCGGCCAACATCATGGCTGGCGCGAATGCGCTGGCGGCCCACACCAGCACCGTGGCCGGCCCGCTCGACGTGAAACTGCCGGCCAATCCGGCCGACTGGCAGCAGCCGCTGCGCGACGCGCTGGGCGAGCGCCTGCAACTGCAACTGGGCCGCAACCTGGACCAGGCCGTGATCCGCCTCGATCCGCCGCAGCTGGGCCGCATCGAGATCGCGATCCGCCACGCCGCCGGCGGCGTGCTGGAAGTAAACATCAGCGCCACCCACAGCGAAGTGCGGCGCCAGCTCAACAACGTGAGCGACGCCATGCGCTCCGACCTGGCCTCGCGCCAGTTCAGCGATGTCGCCGTGACCATTACGGCAACCCCGCGCAGCGGCGCCGCCTTCGGCGAACAGCAGGGCCGTGGCCGCCAGCCGGAGCGTGATACGAACGAGAACGATCCCGGGCGCGCCCTGTCCGAAGCGGGCCAGCCGTCCGCCACCTTCTCCCTGTCCGGGCGTGAGGTCGTGGCATGAAAAAATCGACCAAGCTGATCATTGTGTTTGTGGTGCTGGGCGTGCTGGGCGCGGCCGGCGCCGGCGCCGCCTTGTACTTCAAGCAAGCAATGCCGGGCAAGGAAGGCAAGCACGCCGAAGCGGAAGCGCCAAAGAAAAAACCGGCCAGGTATGTCTCGCTCGACAAGGTCATCGTCATGCTGCGCCGCAGCCCCGGCGAAACCCAGGCGCACTACATCTCGACCGACCTGGTGCTCTCGACCACGGTCGAGCAGGAAAAGAAAGCCAAGGATGACCTGCCGATGCTGCGCAGCGTGGCCGTGCGCGCCCTCTCGGCGCACACCATGAGCGCGGCGCAGGACCTGACGGTCGAGCAGTACGCCGAGCAGCTCAACAGCACTTTCGCCGCCACTTATGACAAGGACAAGCTCGAAAAGCCGTTCTCCGAAGTCATGATCGGCAAACTGATCATCGAATAGCCTGAGGATCTCGTGGCCTATCACGCCGATTACACCGACAGCGGCAGCGCCGCCAGCTACCCGGGCGGGCATGGCGCCGCCGGGCACGCCGGGCACGCCGACTACGGCGGCGACTATGCCGGCGCGCAGGTGGCCGCGCAGGTTGCCGAGTACGCCCCCGTGCTCGACGCCCGCGAAGAGCAGCGCCAGCTGGTGGCCTACGCGCCGCTGGTCAAGCGCATCGTGCGCCAGTTGAACGCCCAGGTATCGTCCGTGATGGGGCGCGAGGACATGGAGCAGATCGGCCTGATGGGTTTGCTCGAAGCGCTGCGCCGTTACGGCATGCCCGACGCCGGCTTCGGCAGCTTCGCCTCCCTGCGCATCCGCGGCGCGATCCTGGACGAACTGCGGCGCCAGGACTGGCGTCCGCGCGCGGTGCGCCAGGACAGCCACAAGATGCGCGACCAGGTGCGCGCCCTGACCCGTTCGCTGGGACGGGAACCGAGCGACCAGGAAGCCGGCGCCGCCCTGGGCCTGTCGCCCGAAGCGTATGCCCAGTACCAGCTCGACGATGGCGCCGAACTGTTGCTCAGCTTCGACGAGGTGCTGCAAGAGGCCGCCGAGCGCGCCCACAGCGCCCCCGGCCCGGAAGATCAGTTCATCGTCAAGCGCAGCCTGGAACAAGCCTTGCTGGCCCTGGACGAGCGCGAGCAGCGCGTGATCCAGATGATTTACGAATTCGAACTGAGCTACAAGGAAGTGGCCGCCGTGCTCGATTTGTCGGATGCGCGCGTCTGCCAGCTCAATAAAGCGGCCCTGGCCAAGATGAAAGCAGCCCTCAAAGGCTGAACAGACCGTGTTTTCCCTCTTACCTAAGCATAACAAGACTTACCAAAGGAATTTACTATGCAGCCAATAGTCGGCATTGCCATCGTTCTCGGCTGTATCTTCGGCGGCTTTGTGCTGATGGGCGGCACCTTCGCCGCCATCTGGCACCCGGTCGAGATCCTGATTATCGCCGGCGGCGGCGCCGGGGCGCTGGTGCTAGGCAACCCGAACCACGTGCTGAAGGAATTGAGCACCCAGTTGCGCAAGATCATCACGCGCAAGAAGCAGGGTTCCGAATTCCAGCGCCAGTTGTTGTTGTTGATGTATGAATTGCTGCAAACCGCCGCCGGCGGCCTGAAAGCGCTCGATGCGCACGTGGAAGACCCGGCCTCGAGCCCGCTGTTCCAGCGTTATCCCCTGGTGCTGGAAGAGCCTAAACTATTGGCGTTTATTGTCGATAATTTCCGTTTGATGGCCATGGGCAAAATCAACGCCCACGAGCTTGAAGGCGTGCTGGAGCAGGAACTGGAAGCCATTCACGAAGAGCTGGTGCAGCCGTCCAAGTCGCTGCACAAGATTGCCGAAGCGATGCCGGGATTCGGCATCCTGGCGGCGGTGCTCGGGATCGTGCTGGCCATGAACTCGGTGGCGGACGGCGCCGACGCGGGGGCGATTTCGGCCAAGGTCGGCGCGGCGATGGTCGGCACCTTCCTCGGGATTTTCTTTTGCTACGGCATTCTTGACCCGATCAGCAACATGATGAAACAGCTTGTGAACCAGGAAGCGTCGAACATGGAATGCGTCAAAGTCGTGCTGGTGACCCACGTGGCCGGCAAACCGGCCCTGCTGGCGATCGATGCCGGGCGCCGCCTGGTGCAGCTGAACATCAAGCCGACCTTCGCGCAACTGGAAAGCTGGATCAACGCCATGGGCGGCGAAGGCGACGATACGGCATCGCCGAAACGGCGCGCCACCGACAAGGCAGGAGAGCAGCGTGCAAAAGCAGCATGATAAACATGACAAGCACGACGCGGCGATCATCGTCCGCGGCCGTGGCAAGGCGCACGAGGACGACCACGGCGGCGCCTGGAAAGTCGCCTTCGCCGATTTTTGCCTGGCGCTGCTGGCCCTGTTCCTGGTGCTGTGGCTGATGGCGGCGCGCGACCAGCAAACCATGAAAGCGATGGTGCGCGAGCAAAACGGCAGCTACGCCGACGGCCAGGGCAACAAGCCGGAAATCGGCGGCGGCCCGCGCGGCAGCCTGATCGAGCGCTTCGCGATGCCCCACAACGGCACCTCGCCGCACAAGGAGAACGGCGGCGAAGGCCCGAAAGTGCGCTACGACTCGCCGGCCGAACTGGCGGTACTCTCGCGCAAGCTGGGCACCATGAGCGTGGAAGCGGGCCTGGCCAACAACCTCGAAGCGGTGGTCACCCCGTACGGCTTGCGCGTCACCCTGCACGACACCGACCGCCAGGGCATGTTTTTGCTCGGTAGCGCGATGCCGACCGACCGCTTCGCGCGCCTGATGCGCCAGATGGGTCCGCTATTCGCGAAAATGGCCAACCAGATGCTCATCATCGGCCATACCGACGCCCGCAAATATGCCGGCGACCAGGATGGCAACTCGAACTGGAGCCTGTCGAACGCGCGCGCCATGGCCGCCCGTTCCCAGTTACTGCAAGGGTCGATGAATCCGGACAGCGTGCTGCAAGTGGTCGGGATGGCCGACCGCGCCCCGTTCGACCCGGACGATTCGGGCGCGGCCGTGAACCGCCGCATCGAAATGCTGATCCTGACCCGCACCCAGGCCGACACCGTGGCCGCCATGTTCGGCGTGCCGGGCAAGAACGAGATCGGCGCCGAAGCGGACGTCGGCGCCAAGGGCTCGGTCGAACAACTGCGCGAAAAGCTGGGCAACGTCAAGCACATCAAGGGCGCCGACGCCCGGGCCAATTAATCATGACGATCCAATCCAAAAGCCGAGGTCCACGCATGAAAATCTCTTCGGGCGGTGCCTCCGCCGACGCCTCGGCGGTGCAGCGCAGCGGCGCCGCCGTGGTCTCCGAGCCCAAAAGCACGGGCGCCGGCGCCGGCGTGGCCGCCGCCCCGGGCGCCCTGCAATCGGACCTGCTGCAACCGGCCATGGCCGCGCTCGGCGCCATGCCCGAGATCGACCACGAGCGCGTGGCGCAACTGCGCGACGCGCTGGCCAAGGGCGAGCTGCCGTTCGATGCGGCCCGCCTGGCCAGCCTGATCACCCGCTTTCACGCAGGCCAGGGATGAGCCGCATGACGCGCGAGCAAGCCATCGGCAAGCTCACCGCCGGCCTGGGCGCCGACCTGGCGGCCTGCCAGGCCATCCTGGCGCTGCTGGGCCGCCAGTTCGAGGCCGCCCTGCGCCACCACAGCGCCGAATTGTCCGAACTGGCCGGACAACTGGCGCCCCTGCTCGAGGCCATGGAACAGCGGCGCGTGCAGCGCGTCACCCTGGTGCGCGCCCTGTGCGGCCAGAGCGCCGACATGGCGACCCTGATGGCCACCCTGGCCGCGCCGCAACGCGACGCCATGGACGCCGACTGGCAGGCGCTGGGGCAGTTGGTACTGGAATGCAAACGTTTGAATGTTCGCAACAGCGCCTTGCTGACCGAACAATTTTCCATCATGCAGCGTGTGCTGCACGGCGAGGAGACCCTGTATGAAGCACGCTGAATTCCATACGGCCGCGATCAGCCCGACCGCACCGACCCAGTCCACCCGTCCGATGGCGGCCGTCGGCGGCGGCGCCGGTTTCAAAGGCGTCTACCAGTCGATGCAAAACGAGATCGCCGATTTCATCAGCCAGGGCAGCGCCGAGTCCGGCATGTCCAGCCTGAGCCCGCAGGGCCGCATGCTGCAGGCGCGCCTGCAAGACAATGAGGTCGCGCCCGGCGCCACGGTCGGCGCCGCCTTTGCCGACGGTTCCGGGCAAAAAGCGTTTCTCGACCAGATCGCGCCGTGGGCGCGCGAAGCCGGCGAACGCCTCGGCGTGGCGCCGCAACTGGTGTCGGCCCATGCCGCGCTGGAATCGGGCTGGGGCCAGCGTCCGCTGCGCCAGGCCGAAGGCGCCAGCACCCACAACCTGTTCGGCATCAAGGCCGGGGCCAGCTGGCAGGGCGAGGTCTCGGACAACGCCACCACCGAATTCGAACACGGCACGGCAGTGAAGAAAACCGAACGTTTCCGCAGCTATCCAGACCAGGCCGCCGCGTTCCGCGACTACGCCCAGATGTTGCTGGACAATCCACGCTACGCCGCCGCCATCGGCACCGGCAGCGATGCCGGCGCCTTTGCCCAGGGCCTGGCCAAGGGCGGCTACGCCACCGATCCGGCCTACGCCGCCAAGCTGACCAAGCTGGCCGCGCGTCTGCAGGGAGCGTCGGAATGAGCTTGACGCTGCCTCAGGGTTGCGCCGAACGGGGAATGTCGGCCGGCTCGACTGTGCCGGGCGCGATCACGCGCATGCGCACCACCCGGCCGTTGGCCAGGTTGCGCACCCGCACCAGCGCGTTCATGGCGCCGGCGTCGAGCGCTTCGCCGGCGGTGCTGATGTCGAGCGCCTCGAAACGCGCCAGCATGAGCACCGCTTCGCCGCGCTTGACCAGCAGCGGCGCGCTCAACTGCGCCTGGCGCAGCACTTCGCCGGCCCGCAGCGAACGGCGCGACGCTTGCCCGGTGGCCGCCTCGGCCGAGCCGAGCGCATCGCTGACGGTGGTGACATCGCGCCGTTCCAAGGTGACATCCTGCGCCGTCAGCATTTGCCCGGCCGCCACCGGCGCGGCGCTGACCGCCACCAGCGCGCTGACCGATCCGCGCAAAACGTATTCGTATCGCCAGCCGCCGGCGTCGGGACAGAGTACGGCAAAGCGCATGCGCGCCGGCGTGCGCGTGTCGACCGCTTCGATCTCGACCGCCTTGGCGCACGGCGGCGCGGCGCGCGGCGTTGCCACATTGACAGTGAACTGCGGTTCGGCCAGCCCGGCGCTCTCGGCCTGGCGCATCAGCTGCTCGCGCGCGGCCTGCTCCAGCCTGGCCGTGAGCGAGATTTCAGCAGCATTTGTGTTGCCCCAGGCTAATGAAATCAGCGCAGCGGCCGTTAATGGCAGTAACAACGCCTTGTTGGCGCGGCGGACATCAAGCATAAATAGCACCTTGGCAATCGTTGCGCACGACGCAAGGAACGCCGTACAGCGTCATTTTAACCAGATTCACACTGCAGTTCATTCACGGAGGAAGCTTCATGTCGATTGATTTCCAAAAGGCACTTGGCGTGCACGCCGACGCGCTGCACCTGCGCGCCGACCGCACGCGCGTACTGGCGGCCAATATCGCCAACGAAAACACGCCGGGATTCACGGCACGCGACGTCGACTTCGGCGCCATGCTGCAGCAGCGAATCGAGACCGAATCCGAGATGCCGGGTCTCGCCGATGACCAGGATGCGCTGTACCGCGTCCCGTACCACCCTAGCGCCGACGGCAATACCGTCGAAATCGGCGTCGAACAAGCCGCGTTCTCGCAAAACGCATCCGATTTCCAGACCAGCCTGACGTTCGTGAACATGCGGCTCAAGGGTTTGGCCAAAGCTATCGCAGGACAATAATCATGAGCTTTAAAGACATTTCCCAGATTGCCGGTTCGGCCATGGCGGCGCAGTCGGTGCGCTTGAATACCATCGCCAGCAACCTGGCCAACGCCGATTCGGTCTCCGGCTCGGAAGGCGAAACCTACCGTGCCCGCAAACCCGTGTTCGCGGCCATGCTCGACAATGGCTCGGGCAAGCTCGGCGCCGGCAGCCGGGTGCAGGTGCTCGACGTGGTCGAATCGGCCGAACCGCTGCGCAAGGCTTACGAGCCGGGCAATCCGGTGGCCAACGCCGACGGCATGGTGTTCTACCCGAACGTCAACCAGGTGGCCGAGATGACCGACATGATGTCGGCGTCGCGCGCCTTTGAAACCAATGTGGAAGTCCTGGGACGCATCAAGTCGATGCAAGCGGGCCTGCTGCGACTCGGCGAAGGCTGATCTTATGCTGACCAATAACCTCAACGGCGCCAACAACCAGGCGCCCGGCAATGCCAACACCGTGATCGGCCAGGCGCCCGCCAGCGAAACGCAAGACATGTTCACCAAGTTGCTGGTGGCGCAGATCCGCAACCAGGACCCGTTGGAGCCGAGCGATCCGTCGCAGTTCGTCAACCAGCTCTCGCAGTTGAGCCAGACCGAAGCGATGCAAAGCCTGGCCAAGCTCAACAGCACCAGCGCCAGCGTGCTCGAGAGCATCCAGACCCTGGCCCTGGGCGCCCAGGTGGGCTCGGACATCACCGTCAACACCACCAGCGTACGCCTGGACGGCAAGGCGATCAAGGCCAGCATCACCCTGCCGGGCGCCAGCGCCGCCAATACGGTGACCCTGACCGGCGCGGACGGCGTCAAGCACGAGGTGCAGCTCGGTTCGCGCGGCGCGGGTCCGCAAACGTTTTCGATCGATCCGGTCGCGCTCGGTCTGGCGCCGGGCAAATACGATATCAAGGTACAAACGAGTGCCGGCGCGCAGGGCGCCATCGAAGTCATCGGCCGCCTGGACAGCGTGCGCATGTCGGCCGGTGGCGGCGTGGTCCTCAAGGTGGCAGGAGTCGGCGATGTTGCGCCGTCGTCCGTCACTGGCTTTAACGGCAAGTCCGGCGCATCGCTGGCGGCCGCCAACTCCTCCACCGCAAATTAAAGGAATACCATCATGAGTTTCGAAATCGCCCTGTCGGGCATCCAGTCGATCAACACCCAGCTCGAAGCGGTCAGTAACAACATCGCCAACGCCGGCACCTACGGTTTCAAGAGCACCCGCGCCAACTTTTCGGCCATGTACGCCGGTTCCCAGGCCACCGGCGTGGAAGTCGGTTCGATGACCCAGAGCATCGGCTTGAATGGCGGCGTGACCACCACCGGCCGCAGCCTGGACGCCGCCATCGACGGGCGCGGCTTTTTTGTCAGCCGCGACAGCCAGGGCGTGATGAACTACAGCCGGGTCGGCATTTTCTCGGCCAACAAGGATGGCTTGCTGGTCGACAGCAACGGCCGCGCCGTACAAGGCTACGCCGCCATCAAGGGCAGCACCGCGCTCGGCGTGATGGGCAATATCAACGTGCCGACCGGCCAGATCCCGGCCGTCGCCAGCACCAAGGTCAACTACGTCGGCAACCTGTCCAACGACTGGGTGGTGCCGCCGGTCCCGACGTTCGATC
This sequence comes from Massilia genomosp. 1, assembly GCF_011682185.1. Classification (NCBI taxonomy): domain Bacteria; kingdom Pseudomonadati; phylum Pseudomonadota; class Betaproteobacteria; order Burkholderiales; family Oxalobacteraceae; genus Massilia; species Massilia genomosp. 1. Next base: position 13,360 of record NZ_WHJF01000023.1, on the reverse strand, counting down.
CGGCCGTCGCCGGCAGCTACAACATGGCCAAGCAATCGGTGTTCTACGATTCGCTGGGCAGCCAGCACACCCTGTCGCAGTACTTCGTCAAGGGTACCGGCACCGCCGTGACGGTGCATTACGCAGTCGATGGCGGCACCCCGCTGGGCACCACCACCGCCCTGGCGTTTTCCAACCTGGGCGCGCTGCCGCCGGTGCCGCCGACCACCACCCTGAACATCACCACCACCAACGGCTCGGCGCCGGTCGTGCTCGACGTCAACTACGCCGGCAGCACCCTGAACGCCGGTGAAGCCATCACCACCACCAACAGCGCCGACGGCTACACCTCGGGCACCTTCATCGGCGTCGAAATGGCGGCGGACGGCTCGGTCATGGCCAAGTACAGCAACGAGCAGGCCCAGGTCGTCGCCACGGTGGCGCTGGCCACCTTCGCCGACGAAGGCTCGCTGACCGCGGTGAGCGACACCAGCTGGACCGCCAATTCCTTGTCCGGCACGCCCCTGTACGGCAACCCGGGCAGCGGCCTGGCCGGCAAGCTCAATACCGGCGCGCTGGAACGCTCGAATGTTGACATTACGTCAGAGTTGGTGGGCCTGATGACGTCACAGCGCAACTATCAAGCCAATTCCAAGGTGATTTCAACAGAAAATCAGATGATCCAGTCCTTAATGCAGGCACTATAAGTGTCTGCACGGAAATACGGTTTAGGGAAACACTGGTTCATTGAGGGAGCAACATGGATAAATTGATCTTTACAGCACTGAGCGGCGCCGAGCGCGCGCTGAAGGCCCAGCAAGTCCACGCCAACAATCTGGCGAACATGGACACGACGGGCTTTCGCGCCAACCTCGACATGGCGGCCACGCAAGCGCTGGGCGGCTCGGGCTTCGACGACCGCCACTATGTGCGGATGCAGTCCGATTCCGTCTCGGCCCGCTCCGGTCCGGTCAAGGAAACCGGGCGCGACCTCGATGTGGCGATCACCGGCAACGGTTACCTGACGGTGCAGTGGCAGGGCGGCGAAGCCTACACCCGCGCCGGCGCCATCAATATCGACGCCGATGGCGCGCTCTCGGTCAACGGCCATCCGCTGCTGGGCGAAGGCGGCCCGGTGGTGCTGCCGCCGCATAACGCGGTCACGATCGGCTCGGACGGTTCGGTCTCGGTGCTCGCGCCCGGAACGGCCGCCATGCAGGTGATCGACAAGCTGCGCCTGGTCAACGCCGAAGCCGGCGAAGTGACCAAGAACGAAGGCGGCCTGATCGTCTCGCGCAGCGGCCAGCCGCTCGCGGCCGATGAAAAAGTGACCGTGCGCGGGCGCCACCTGGAAGGCAGCAATGTGTCGGCGGTCGAAGAAATGGTCGCCACCATGAGCCTGAACCGCAGCTTCGAGATGCAGATGAAGCTGCTCAAGGCCAGCGACAACATGAATGAAGTCGGCAACCGCCTGCTCGGCAGCTGAAACACCTGACGCAGCACCCAGTCAACGTTAAAGGAAAAAATCATGAATCCAGCAATGTGGATCAGCAAAACCGGGGTGCAAGCCCAGGACGCCAAACTGCAGGCGATCGCCAACAACCTGGCCAACGTCAACACCGTCGGCTTCAAGCGCGACCGCGTGGTGTTCGAAGACCTGTTCTACCAGATCGACCAGCAGCCGGGCGCGCAGCGTGCCGACAATACCCTCTCGCCGTCCGGCGTGCAGCTCGGTAACGGCACCCACCTGCTGGGCACCCAGAAAGTGTTCACCAACGGCAGCCTGCAAACGACCAGCCAGCCGCTCGACGTGGCCATTTCCGGCAACGGCTTCTTGCAGGTGCGCCGTCCCAACGGCGACCCGGCCTACACCCGCGCCGGCCAGTTGCAGGTGGACGCCACCGGCACCCTGGTCAACGCCCAGGGCTTGCCGCTGGTGCCGCAAATTACCGTGCCGAACAACGCCACCGCGATCACCATCGGTGAAAACGGCATGGTCTCGGCCACGATTGCCGGCAGCACCACGCCGTCCGAGCTGGGCCAGCTGACCTTGTCGAACTTCGTCAACCCGACCGGCCTGTTGGCGCTCGGCGAAAACCTGTTCTCGGAAACCCCGGCCAGCGGCGCCGCCGCCGAAGGGCGTCCGGGCGATGGCGCTTTCGGTAAACTCAAGCAAGGCGCGCTGGAAGGCTCGAACGTGCAGGTGGTCGAAGAAATGGTCGACATGATCGCCGCCCAGCGCACCTACGAGATGAACACCAAGGTGCTCTCGGCCGCCGACAATATGTTGCAGTACCTGGCCCAGGCGGCCCGCTGATGAACGCCGTCGCCGCTTTGCTTGTGCTGGCCCTGCTGGGCGGTTGCGCCAGCAGCGTGCAGCCGCCAGCGCGCGCGATGGCCGACGACACCGCCCCGCTGCCGCGCGCGGCGGTGCGCGGCGGCGTGTCGGGCGGCGTGTTCAATGCCGAGGCGGTTCCCCTGACCTCCGACAGCCGCGCCTTTCGCACCGGCGACGTGGTCACCGTGATCCTGCAAGAGACCACCCAGGCCAGCAAGCGCGCCGGCACCAGCGTGAGCAAGCAGTCGAGCGTGGGCGTGACCGCGCCCGGCCTGCTCGGCAAGAAATTCCCGAAAGCGGCGATCGACCTCGCGGCCGAGCGCGGCTTCGAAGGCGACGCCACCAGCACCCAGCAGAACGCCCTGTCCGGCGCGCTGACCGTGATCGTGCAGGAAGTGCTGCCCAACGGCCTGTTGCGCGTGGCCGGCGAAAAAAGCCTGACCCTGAACCAGGGCGAAGAATTCGTGCGCCTCAAGGGCTTCCTGCGCGCCGCCGACATCGACGCCGACAACCAGGTCTCGTCGCTGCGCGTGGCCAATGCGCAGATCAGCTACTCCGGCAAGGGCGCGCTCGCCAACGCCAACCAGCCAGGCTGGCTGACCCGCTTCTTCCTCGGCCCGTGGATGCCGTTTTAAACGCGCCCCGTTCTTGCCGCTCTGTGCCGCTCTAAGGAAACACCATGCCCTCACGCGCTTTTCTCCGTACCCTCGCCTTCCCCCTGTCGATGCTGGCCATGCTGTCCTGCCTGGCCGTGCCGGGCATGGCCTCGGCCGCGCAAACCCTGCGCAACCTGGTCAGCGTGGAAGGCGTGCGCGACAATCCCCTGGTCGGCTACGGCCTCGTAGTGGGCCTGAACGGCAGCGGCGACAGCACCCAGGTCAAGTTCGCCAGCCAGTCGGTGGTCAACATGCTCAAGCAGTTCGGCGTCAAGCTGCCCGACGGCGCTGAAGCGAAGAACAAGAACGTGGCCGCGGTCATGGTCAGCGCGGTGTTCCCGCCCGGCTACCGGCGCGGCCAGCCGATCGACGTCACCGTCTCCTCGCTGGGCGACTCGAAGAGCTTGCGCGGCGGCGTGCTGCTGCTCACCCAGTTGCGCGCGGCCGACAATGAAGTCTACGCCCTGGCGCAAGGCAATGTGGTGGTCGGCGGCCTGAACGCGAGCGGCGCCAGCGGTTCGAGCGTCACTGTCAACACCCCGACTGGCGGGCGCATTCCCAACGGCGCCAACATCGAACGCGAAATCGGCAGCGATTTCTCGACCCGCGCGGAGGTCATGCTGCGCCTGAAAACGCCGCACTTCCAGACCGCCACGAATGTCGTCGAAGCCATCAACCGCCGCTTCGGGCCGCTCGCCACCACGGCCGACGGCGCCAGCATCGAAGTGATCGCCCCGGCCAACCCGACCGAGCGCGTGGCCTTCATGGCCAAGCTGCAGGCGCTGACGGTCGAGGTCGGCACAGACGTGCCGAAAGTGGTGTTCAATTCGCGCACCGGGACCGTCGTGATCGCCGAGGGCGTGCGCGTCAAGGCCGCCGCCGTCACCCACGGCGCGCTCAAGGTGGTGATCGCCGAAAGCTCGGCCGTGAGCCAGCCCGGCGCGTTTTCGAATGGGCGCACCGCCGTCACCCCGCAATCGAAGCTGTCGGTCGACCAGGGCTCGGGACGCATGTTCAAGTGGCCGGCCGGCGCCAAGCTGCAAACCATTGTCGACATCGTCAACAGCCTGGGCGCCTCGCCCGACGACATCATGGCGATCCTGCAAGCGCTCGACCAGGCCGGCGCCATCGAAGGCGAACTGGTCGTCATTTAAGGAGTTTCGCCATGAACCCGCTCGACCTGACCACCACGCTCAACCGCGCCGGCATGGGCCCCGGCCATGAAGCGGCCATCGCCCCGGCCGCCGACCCGGTGTTCGTGGCCAAGGCCACCAAGGCCGCCATCGAATTCGAAAGTTTCTTTATCGGCAATATGCTGCAGCAAATGCGCAGCGGCACCCGCGCCATGGCCGACGACGACAGCGTCTTCAAGGACCCGGTCAACCGCGACATGCAAGACATGGCCGACAACATGATGGCCGGCCAGATGGCGCACCAGCGCGCCTTCGGCGTGGCCGACGCCATCTTGCGCCAGTTGCTGCCATCCGCCGCCGCCGCGCCCGCCGCGCCGGCGGCCTCGTCCGCCATCCCGCTCCACACTCCGCCACAAAAGATTTAATGGCGGCAAGTATTTGGTCGCCTTGTCAGTATGACGACCCAACCTTGCCGGCCCATCGCGTAAGCATCGAGAAAGAACTGACCCATGAGCATCATGAACAACGCCCTGAGCGGCGCCCTTGCTTCCCAACTCGCCCTGCAGGCCACCAGCCAGAACATTGCTAACCTGCAAACGAAGGGTTACACGCGCCAGTCGGCCCTGCTGACCGCGGTCGGTCCCCAGTCCGGCCCGCGCTCGGCCGGCAACGGGGTGGCGGTCAATACGCTGCTGCGTTTTTCCGATGGCTACAAGAACCAGCAACTGTGGCGCGCCGCTTCCGGGGTCGGCCAGTATTCCCAGACCCAGCCGTACCTGACCCAGCTCGAGCGCGTGATGGGCGACAACGATGCCAGCCTGAGCAGCGGCGTCGACAAATTCTTCCAGGCCCTCAACGCGGTGGCCGGCGTCGATCCCACCTCGACCCCGCTGCGCCAGCAAGTGCTGACCGCCGCCGGCGCCATGGCGCAGCGCTTCAACAGCATGAACAACCTGTACAACGGCCAGCTGCAATCCTTGCGCGACCAGCGCAGCGCGATCGTGTCCTCGGCCAACGCCTCGATCCAGACCATCGCCGACCTGAACCGCCAGATCGGCCTGGCCAGCGCCTCCGGCAGCAGCACCTCGACCCTGGTCGACGCGCGCGACATGGCCATCGACGCCCTCTCCACCCAGGTTGGCCTGGAAGTGACCGACCAGCCCGACGGCACGCGCAGCATCTCGCTCAAGACCGGCCAGGCGCTGGTGATCGGCGACATCGGGGCGACCCTGGTGGCCGAAGGCGGCGCCACGCAAAACATGCGGGTCGATTTCGCCGGCTCCTCGTTCCAGCTCGACAAAGCCGCCGTCGGCGCCCAGCTCGGCGGCCTCGGCCTGTTCGAACGCGATATCTTGCTGCCGATGCAGAAAGACGTCTCCGACCTGGCCCAGCAGCTGGCCCAAAAGGTCAATACCCAACTGGCGGCCGGCTACACCATCAACGGCAGCAATGGCGGCCCGCTGTTCGTGTTCACCCCGGGCAGCCCGTCGAACATGCTGCAGGTCACGGCCGGCTACCAGACCGCCGACCTCGCCTTTTCGGGCGATAATACCCCGGGCGACAGCGGCAACCTGCAAAAACTGATCAACATCAAGAAGCAGCCGGTCACCCTGTCCGGGATCGGCCCGGTCCTGGTCAGCGACGCCGATTCCCAGCTGGTCGGCAAGCTGGCCGTCGACAGCCAGCAAAACCGGATCGCCCTGGCCACCGCCGAGACCATGCGCAACCATGCGATGGACGACTGGACCTCGACCAGCGGCGTGAACAAGGATGAAGAAGCGGTCAACCTGGTCGAGTACCAGAATATGTACCAGGCGAACATGAAAGTAATGTCAGTTGCCAACTCGCTGTTCGATGCGACGTTGGCCATGATGGGTTAAGGAGAAACGTATGCGGATTGCCACCAGCCAGTACCAATCGACGATGAACATCTCGCTCCAGCTGAACCAGGAGCGCATCAGCTACGTGAACCAGCAGATGTCGAGCCGCACCCGCATCCTGCTGCCGTCGGACGACCCGGTCGACACGGTGCGCATGTCGCGCCTGCACCGCGAAGAGTCGGACGTCACCCAGTACCGCGCCAACATCGGCGCGCTCAAGATCCGCCTGACCAAGAACGAAGCCTACCTCGGCAGCATGGTCAACGACATGATGGCCGGCCGCGACCTGCTGGTCTGGTCGTCCGACGGCGGCAACGCCCCGGCCGACCTGGCCGCCATGGTCTCGCCCCTGACCGCGCTGCGCGAAAGCCTGCTCTACACCGCCAACTCGATCGACCAGGAAGGGCGCTACGTGTTTTCCGGCACCCAGACCGGCACCGTGCCGATTGCCTACAACGCGGCGGCCCCGGCCGGCTCGCGCTACAGCTACGCCGGCAACACCAACGACCAGACGGTGGTGGTCGGCAACGGCATCACCCAGGTTGCGAACGGCAACATGAACGGCATCGAAAGCATGCTCAACCAGCTCGACCTGACCATCGCCACCCTCGGCACCCCGGGCGCGACGGCCAACGACCCGACCGTGCGCGCGGTGCTGGCGGCCAACCTCGACGGCTTCGACAGCGCGCTCGAACTGATCTCCGGCAAGATCGCCGTGCTGGGCGGCGCCCAGAACATCCTCAGCACGCTCGACGAAAACCACAGCAACGTGAGCCTGTCGAACCAGATGGCGCTGACCGACATCGGCCAGCTCGACTACGGCCTCGCCGCGACCGAGCTGAGCGGCTACACCAGCGCGCTGGAAGCGACCTACAAGGCGTACGCGAAGATCGGCAACCTGTCCCTGTTTGCGGCGCTCTAAGGTCATGGAAGCGATCCGACCCACCACCAGCGCCACCAGCGGCCCGGCCGGCGCCAACAGCGTCAACGGCGCCGGCGTGCGCAGCGAGGCCGCCCCGGGCGCCGGCCAGGCGCGTCCTCCCCAACTCAATCCGGCCCAGCCGGTGCCGGGCGCGGCCCCGCCCTTGCGGCGCGGCCTGGCCAGCGTCGACCACCAGATCCAGGGCGACGTCGCCAGCGCCCAGCAAGCGCTCGACTTCCTCGAACAAGTGGCCGGCCAGCTGCAAGCGCTCAAGGGTGAAATCAGCGCCCGGCTCAGTTCGCGGCGCGGCGACGGCGGCGCCATCGAAGCCCATCTGCGCCAGCTTGGCGCGACCATGGACAAGCGGCGCCAGGCCAGCGGCGGCAGCGTCGACGCGCGCCTGAGCTTTTCCAGCCCCCAACCGGCCAGCCAGCGTTTCCGGATCAAGGGCCTGACCCTCGACATGCTCACCGCCGGGGCCGGCCAGACCCTGTCGTTCTCGGTCGGCAGCAACACCCAGCCGCTGACGGTGATGGTCGACCCGACCCTCACGCGCGACGAAATCGTGGTGCGCTTCGACCGCGCGCTGGCGCCCGCCAACATGCGCGTGAGCGCCGACGGCAGCGGCGCGCTGGTGTTTTCCACGCCCGAAAACGCCTGGCCGATGGTACGCGACTCGCTCTCGATCCAAGGGGTGGGACGGGTAGCGGTGGAAGCCGACACCGACATCGTCGCGCCGCAGCAATGGCGCGCCGACGACAGCGACGCCCTGCGCCAGAGTTTGCATGAAGTCGTGCAAGCGCTCTCGCAAGTGCAGCGATCGCAGGACGCGGCCAGCCAGGCGCTCAGTGCGGCGGCCAGCCGGGCCGCGGCCAACCAGCCGCCGGCGGCCGACATCGAAGTGATGGCGCAGGATTTTGCCGACACCGCCAGCACGCCGAACTACGAATCCTTGCTGGCGATCACCTCGGCGCTGGTCGGCATCAGCCGCGAGCGCGTCCTCGCCCTGCTCGGCCTGCATTAATCCCGCCACCGGGGTCTGACCTCTGATTCGCAATTTTCGCGATTACTCTGCTTCCAGCGCGATTCCACCTACAACCGGGGTCAGAGCTTTAACTTGAAATGTTTCGAGTTAAAGCTCTGACCCCGGTTTTGCGGCACCCTACTCGGGCGGCATGCCGCCGCACTTGCCACCGTCCGTCGTCCGATGAGCATCGAATTGACTATAAGATAACTATCAAGAAAGATAGTGATTCCGCTGTTAGCCTCCGGGTAATCTTGCCTGTAATGCAAATCCACGTATCAAACAGATTCGCAGAGCCGCCCATGTTCGAGCGGGCTGGCCGTGTAGCTATGGACGCCGTCCTGAAGCAGACTGGCGCTATATCGACGAGAAGAAGCCCGTGTAAGGAAAGCGCCTGCGCTTCGCTGCGCAGGAATATGCCCGGTACCTTAATTAACTGGAGAGCATGAACATGAGCACGGACAGCATCAAGCAGCAACTTCAAAACACCCCGATCGGGACTTACCTCATGGCCCACGGCCACTTTGGCGGGTCCATCAATGCGACGATCGAACAGGGCACGCTCAAAAGCATCGATTGGGCGAACGGCACCATGGTGCTTCACAGCACCACCTACGATCGCGACCATACGGTCGATATCGGCAAAGTGAGCTATATCGACGACAGCCGCAGCGGCTCGGGCGCCTTGGGCTCGGCGCAGGCACCGGATCTGAGGCAGGTAGGAAACGATTGGTACCGGGGCGATGTGAAAGTCGAATAAGATCCTGGGTCGTATGCCACAACGCCACCGCAGCTCAGACCCCGGTGTGGTTTTTGCGGTACGAAACCGGCAAGGCCGGCATCGGCTATGGCATCGGCAGCGCCGGCGTCGCACCTGACGCTGGTGCCGCGCGACGGCTTAGTAGCCCCATCCCGATCAGCCCGGCCAGCGCAAGCACCACGGCGATGATCTCCGCCTGGCTCGCATGCACGCCGCCAATGGTCATCACCGGGTTGACCCGGATTTGCTCGATTGCGAAGCGCTCGATACCGGCCAGCACCAGGTACACCGAGAACAGCCAGCCGCTCCGGAAGCGGTGCTTGCGCAGCGCCCACAGCAGCGCGAAGCAGGCCAGCGCCATCACCGTCTCGTACACCGAGGTCGGATACACGCCGGGCGCGGCGATCACTTCGCCGAAGATATTGTTGTCGTAGGTTTGCGCCCAGAACCAGGTCGGCAGCCACTCGGGTTTCAGCGCCATGTTGGCGACCGTGCCCCAGTCGCCGTCACCGGACACCTGGCAGCCGACCCGGCCGAGCGCGTAGCCGAGCATCATGGCCGGCGCCACCGCGTCGAGCAGTGGGCGGATCGGCAATTTCCAGCGCCGCAGGCACACCACGCCGGCTACCGTGCCGAGGATCAGCCCGCCAAACACGCTCAGGCCCGAGCGGCTGAAAATCATGCTCCACGGATTGAGAAGAAACTGGTCGGTATGCTCCAGGATATGGAACAGGCGCGCCCCGACAATGCCGACCATCACCACGATGAAGGCGAGGTCGCTGACGATGTCCTGCGGCGCCACCGCCACCTCGGCCACGACACCATCGTCGCCCTTGACGCGCTTGTATGCCGGCCCGACCCGGCCATCGGCATGCAGGCGCGCCAGTTCACGCTTGAGGCAGGCGGCGCCGGCCAGGATGGCGAACGCGACCAGCAGGCCGAAGGTGGCGATCGGCAACGGCAGGTCGATGCCGGTCAAATCGTTGATGACATCGCTGAGATACGGGTAAGACATACGTTTTCCTTCGTCAGCAGAAAGTGTCGGGTCAGCCCGCTGACCCAATTAAGAAATAGCTTGTGGAATACAAAACGCCTTCCGCCGGACAGGTCCAGGGGAAGGCGTCATCGCGACGGAATGCGGTGCATTCCGTTGGCGTTAGTCAATTACGCGGAATCGCGGCCAGCTTTTTTACGCTCGTGCTCTTTCAGGTAGCGCTTGCGCAGGCGGATCGATTTTGGCGTGATTTCGACCAGTTCGTCGTCGGCGATGAATTCGACCGCGTATTCGAGCGACATCTGGATCGGCGGTACCAGGCGCACCGCTTCGTCGGTACCCGAGGAGCGCACGTTGGTCAGCTGCTTGCCCTTGATCGGGTTGACGACCAGGTCGTTGTCACGCGAGTGAATGCCGATGATCATGCCTTCGTAGACCGGGTCGTTGTGGACCACGAACATACGGCCGCGATCCTGCAGTTTCCAGATGGCGTAAGCAACAGCGGCGCCGTCGTCTTGCGAGATCAGCACGCCGTTGCGACGGCCAGCCATTTCGCCTTTCGAGTTGTCGACCGGTGCGTACTCGTCGAACACGTGGCTCATCAAGCCGGTGCCGCGGGTCAGGGTCATGAATTCGCCCTGGAAGCCGATCAGGCCACGCGCAGGAATCTTGTATTCCAGGCGAACACGGCCCTTGCCATCCGATTCCATGTTTTGCAGGTCGCCACGACGACGGCCCAGTTCTTCCATGACGCCGCCCTGGTTGGCTTCTTCAACGTCGACCGACAGTTGCTCGAACGGCTCGTGACGCACGCCATCGACCATCTTGAAGACCACGCGCGGACGCGATACGGCCAGCTCGAAGCCTTCGCGACGCATGTTTTCGATCAGAATCGTCAGGTGCAATTCACCACGGCCCGAGACTTCGAAAATCGTGTCGTCGTCGGTTGGCGCAACGCGCAGGGCAACGTTGGCTTTCAGTTCGCGGTCGAGACGGTCGCGCAGCTGGCGGCTGGTGACGAACTTGCCTTCGCGGCCGGCCAGTGGCGAGTTGTTGACCATGAAGTTCATGGTCAGGGTCGGCTCGTCGACGGTCAGCATCGGCAGCGCTTCCGGGGTGTCCGGCTGGCAGATGGTCGAACCGATGCCGATTTCGTCGATACCGTTGATCAGCACGATGTCGCCGGCAACCGCTTCGTCGACCAGCACGCGCTCGAGGCCCTTGAAGTTCAGCACCTGGTTGATGCGGCCCTTGATCGGGGTCGAATCAGGACCGTTCAGGACGATCACGTCCTGGCCGGACTTGATACGGCCGCGCGAGATGCGGCCAATGCCGATCTTGCCGACGTACGAGGAGTAATCGAGCGAGGTCACTTGCATCTGCAGCGGGCCGTCCGGATTGTCGTCACGCACAGGAACGTGCTTGAGGATGGCTTCGAACAGCGGGGTCATGTCGCCTTCGCGCACTTCCGAGTCCAGGCTGGCGTAGCCGTTCAGTGCCGATGCGAACACGACCGGGAAGTCGAGCTGTTCGTCGGTGGCGCCCAGTTTGTCGAACAGTTCGAAGGTCTGGTTGATCGCCCATTCGGCGCGTGCGCCCGGACGGTCGATCTTGTTGACGACGACGATCGGCTTCAAGCCCAGCGCCAGCGCTTTACGCGTCACGAAGCGGGTCTGCGGCATCGGGCCTTCTTGCGCATCGACCAGCAGCAGGACCGAGTCGACCATCGACAGCACGCGCTCGACTTCGCCACCGAAGTCGGCGTGACCTGGGGTGTCGACGATGTTGATGTGGGTGCCTTCGTATTCAACCGCGCAGTTCTTCGACAGAATCGTGATGCCACGTTCTTTTTCGAGGTCGTTCGAATCCATTACGCGGGTTTCGACTGCCTGGTTTTCACGGAAGGTACCGGATTGGCGCAGCAGCTTGTCCACGAGCGTGGTTTTGCCGTGGTCAACGTGGGCGATGATAGCGATGTTACGAATTGCGCGTTTTGGATTTGACATGGTCGTAAGGAACGGAAATGTACGTGGTGTACGAAGGTGTACGGTGCTGCTTAAATCAGGAACCGACTAGTATAGCACGCTAAAGCGGCGTATTGCGCACCACCAATTTGAAAAGCCCTGCAATTTCAATGGCTTGCTGCTTTTTTCACCACAGTGATGCAACGGCCCGGTGCAATTGTGACGGCTTTTCGTGTCCGCGGCATGACCGGCGCCGCGATTGCCACACCCGCCCCGGCGCAGCATACTCGCCTGTCTTTATAAATTGGAAATCATGATGAACGATCGAGTGGACAACGATAGCGGCACCGGTGGCTGGGACGCCATCAGCGCCAGCCTGGCGCAGCTGTATCCCGGCCAGCAGCCACGCCACGCGGCGCCGGTACTGCCAGCGAGCCTGGGCGGCGGCGATCCGCTGGACGGCATCAGCGCCTATTTCAGCACGCAGGGATGGCCGCACTGGCACTACGTCAGCTACGGCCTGTCCGAACTGTACGGCAAGGAATCCGACGATCCGGACGACAGCGGCTATGGCCTGGAACTGACTTTCCGCCTTCGCCTCGACCCTGGCGCCGCGCGAAGGCGACTACCACCTGGCTAGGCTGGCGCAAGTCGCGTGGCCGGTCAAGAAGACCCTGATCAGGGATGCCAACGGGCTGGTGGTGCAGAGCATCGGCTAATCCTGTCCGCCTATTCGTATACCGTGCCGATCGCCAGCGGACGCGTCACGGCGTTCACCCTGGCCCCGGCCGGCAGGTCGGCAAAACGCACCGTGACCACCTGGTACAGGCCCATCGAGCCATCTTCGAACGGATGCGCGGCCTGCGGCGCGAGCGCGCGCGGCGCCTGCGCGCCGTTTTCCAGCGCGACCTCGGGCGTTGATCCGGCCGGATACACGATCGTCACGCCGGCGCACTGCTTGCCCAGCAAGCGCATGCGGTAACCCGAGGCGCGCTGCGCCGCCAGCAATTGCTCGCAGGCTTCGCGCAACAGGCTGGCGTCGTACAAGCCGTCGTCGCGCTCGCGGATGCTGTAGCGGCCGCTGAAGTAGTAGTGGCCCTTTTGCCGGTTCAGGGTGATGACAGCGTCATCCTCGTAGGCCTGCTTTTCCATCGGCAGCACCGCCCGTCCCATGGCGTCGACCGGCACCTCGAAGCGGGTGCGCGCGCCGGCCACCGACAGGCGCAGGCCGTCGAGCGACAGGTCGGGGCGCAGCGGGCGCACTTGCAGATGCGCCTGGATCAGGGGGCGCGTGCGCACGAACGGGCCGAAGAAGGCAGCGGCCTTGTAGGCGCGCCGGTAGCCGATCCATTCCGGGTCGCGCTGCGCGTTCACTTCCACGGTGGTGATCGTATCCGTATCGGCAACCGGCGCGGCGGCCGGTGCGAGGGCAGGCAGGCAAGCGGCAAGCAAGAGCAATTTCGTCAGCGTTTTCATGAGCGGCAATACAGAGAGTGGGAGCGTCATTCTAGTGTAGTGTTGCATTCTGTTTGCCGCTTAAGCGGCTGTTGGCGCGAATTACCTTTTGCAGGATATCGCGCGCAGTTGCTGTCCAAATAAATGGCTTCGGATTGGCATTGTGGTGCGCGACATATTGTTCGATTGCGGTTGTCAGTTCCGGTACGCTTTTGAACACGCCACGCCGGAGACGGTTCTCAGAAATATCGCGGA
>NZ_WHJF01000239.1:0-2052 GCF_011682185.1 Massilia genomosp. 1 | reverse complement strand
TCAAGACTAAAAACAGCAATGGTCAGGACACTGTCGCGTACTATCACCATGACCAACGCTGGGCGCCGTTGCAGGCAACCGACCGGGCCGGCAACATCGTCTGGGCGGCCAGTTACGATGCATTTGGACGGGCTCAGATAACCAGCCCTGCAGCAGGCGGTGCGCAGCCGACCATCGTGTCGAACCTGCGTTTGCCAGGCCAGATCGAGGATGCGGAAACTGGCCTGTACTACAATTACCACAGGGATTACGATCCGCAGACCGGGCGATATATGCAGGGCGATCCGATTGGGCTAGGCGGTGGCATCAATACCTATGCGTATGTAGGCGGGAACCCGCTAAGCAGCATCGATCCGAACGGATTGGAGGGGAGGCCGCCAAATACGGTTCCACAACCGAAATATATCCCCGGCTCGGTTAGTGCAGCAGTAAAAAAATATCTTTGCAAACTGATCAAGGAATGCAACGGAGATCTGAACTGCGTGTATCGTCGTTCAAATGAGGATAGGCGCGGGAACGTCCCGGAAGGTGCAAAGCCAAATCCAAAAACGTGGAATGATCCAACTTTAAGAAACGCTGAAAATTGGGCGGCGGCGGCATCTGGCGATGCCCTTCCTGTGCCTGCGATTACTGACACCCGATTCGGCATATATTCTTATCAAAAAATTGTTAAGCCTTATGTCTATCCGCTGTTCGGAAAGCGTACTACGACACCATCCGACGATGCCCTTTTGGCAGGCTATGCAGGTCTCGACTGGAAGGATAAGAATCCAGCTGAGGCGAAGCAGGCAGCGACTAAGTGGGGATGCGATGATTGTGACAAATAGTCACTGCGAAATGCTTAAAAATCATTGATCCCCGTAGAGAATGCCCTCGATGGCGTTAACATGACACACGAATTTACCTGTACCACGGCTAAGTGAGCTAACGATGAGTGCTGCACAAAACCCATCAAGAAAAATTGTTCGCATCTTATTGATAGCAGTTGCTGTCATTATTTTAATGCCGGGAATTTTCCTTGCATTCATATGGTACGCAAACGTGGCCGCTGAAAAAAATGCGCGTATGTTTTGCGAAGGCATTCCGATTGGTTCCGATATATCATTGGAAATTGCAAAATTCGAGGAAGCGATAGGTTATAAGAAAAAGCCTGGTGGGAAGGTTTCTGTGCATCATTACGGCTTTCCTCAGAAGGGATTTTCCAAGGATAGGCACACTTTCTTATTTGACGGATTTATGTTTGACAAAGGGTACTGTGAGGTTACGCTCAACGCTGCCGGAAAAGTGATGTCGAAGAATTCGTCCATGCAATATGACTAGGGCGTCAGCAGGGTGTACCCGGCGCCAACGATACATCGCGGTCGTTACATTTCTACCATAATCAATGCAGCTCAGCCAGTCACTTTTCGCTTGGCGAATGAACGTCTCATTTTGCTCCAATGAAAACTAAATCTCATAAAAGCATTGAAATTGGGAATTATTTTCGATAAGATTTCCTGGTTGCACTATTGTTATTTTTGATAGTGCGATGGCTTCCGTCGGTATCGCTGACGCACTCGAGAGTTTGTAAGCTGTCGCGTCACACTGAAGATGCACGCGGGTCGTCCTGCCACCTGAGGGAACAGTCATAGCGCTCGGAAATGACGTCGCTGACCTTGCCGGGTGCCGTTTCCGGGCCGTGTGATTTGCGCGGCGTCCTTGGTTCTTCACTGCAACACGACATGCCTTATGCCGCGTCGCCTGGATCTGTCCCGTCAAAGCGCAGCAATGGATGGCCCCTAAAGAAACACAAAGATTGATGCCTTCCCTGGGCGCGTTTCGGCGCGCCTTAATTCATCACAATAAAAAGCACATGCCCCAGACCAGCCCTGCTGTATTTCGAATGTCGCGCCGCCTCCTCGGCGCGCTTGCCTGCATCACTTTTTGCATGGCAACGACATCTGTCTTCGCCCAGCAAAATGTGTCCCCGAACGGGCTGTCGATCTCGATCCCCAACGGCAGCGCGACCATCGCGGTGGACGACATGAAACTGTCGAGCACGGCAGGAGCGGT
>NZ_WHJF01000238.1:0-2078 GCF_011682185.1 Massilia genomosp. 1 | reverse complement strand
CGCGTCCGGGTTTCGACAACACCAGCGCTGCGGCGCCGAGCGAGGTGCCGATCACGCCAATCCGTTCACCCGGCTGTTCGTAAGTGCCCCATGAACCCCAGGCTGTTCAGGGAACCGTTTCGCTGGCTAAATCATGGCTATGCAAATTCCACGGCAACAGCGCCTCCACCTCGTCCACCGTCGTCGCCAGCGGCAAGCTGCGCATGACGCGTCGCAGCCATGTGTATGGCTCCAGGCCATTCGCCTTTGCCGTCTCGACCAGCGAGTAAATGACTGCGCTGGCATGGGCGCCCGCCGGCGTATCGCTGAACAACCATGCTTTGCGTCCAATCACGAAGGGTCGGATCGCGTTCTCGCATCGGTTGTTGTCAATTGGGAGGTCGCCGCGCTCGGTGTAGCGCGTCAAGCGGTTCCAGTATTTATGCATATAGGCCAGCGCCTTGCCCAGCGCGCTTTTCGGCGTGACCGTAGGCAGAGTCTTATCCATCCACGCCTTCAGTGCCTCCAGGGCCGGTATGCTCAGGCGTTGGCGCGCGAGCGTGCGTGCCTCCACGGTGACGTCCGCATGCTCGCTCTCGATGCCGTACATCTTACCTATCAGCTCAATCTCATCTTCGGCGCGCCCGCGCTTGCCCTTCGGCTGCACCCGTGCCGCTTCTACGAAGCGTCTGCGGACATGGGCGAAGCACACCAAGTGCTCGACACCCTCGATATGCGCCAGCTTGGCATAGCCGGTGTAGCCGTCAGTCATCAGGTAGCCGCGGTAGCCGTCGAGCAGGCGCAGCGGCACCTGGGCGCCGCGGCTGGCATCGTAGTCGTACAAGACCACCGGCTTGCCGGGCGGCCCGCCGGTCTGCACCCACATATAGCTCTGCGTGCTGGCCTTTCGCCCGGCCTCCTTGAGCACCTGCACCACCGTCTCGTCCATGTGGATGACGGCGCCGTCGAGCAGCGCGTCGCGCATCAGGTTGTGCAGCGGTTGCAGCAGGCGACCGGCACCGCTGGCCCAGCGCGCCAGCGTCTGGCGCGGCACCGCCGCGCCATGGCGCTCAAGCACGTTCTCGAAGCGCGCCAGCGGCAGGCCGTCGACGTACTTGACTGTCAGCAGCATGGCGAGGAAGTCGGCGCTGGCGTTGCTCTTGGGCAGGGGCTGGGCCGGCAACACCGCCGTCACCGGCGCATGCTCGCTGCCCGGGCAGCCATAGCGCTTGCGGATGTGGCGCAGCACGCGTATCTGCATCGGCACGATGTCGAGTTGCTCGCTCACATCCTGGCCGATCTCGACCATTGGCGTGCCGCAGGGGCAGGTGCGTTCGTCTTCGGGCACGTCATGGACGATGTCGACGCGCTTCAAGGCCTCCGACAAGGGGGCGCGCTTGCCGCGCGCCTTGGGTTGCTTATCCTGCGCCGCGTCGGCCGCCGGTTGCGCCGCTGGGGTGGTGGCGGGCAGGGCGGCGATATCCTGCTCGTCCGTGCTCGACTGCGCCAGCACCTCGGCCTCGTCGAACAGTCGGCCCTGGCAGGCCAATTGCTCGGAGCTGGCACCGAACATCCTGTGGCGCGCCAGCACGGATTGTTCGATCATGCGAATGATGTAGTCGTGCGCCTCGCGCATGGCCACTTGCCGCGCTTCGTGCAGGGCCTGCTCCATCGCCTGTTGCATGGCCTGTTGAGCGGCGGCCATGGCGTCTTGTTGCGCCTGGAGCAGCCGCTTTAGCGCATTGACATCGTCGGGCAATACCGCTGGCAAAACGAACTCGGGGAGCTCAATTTCGGGCGGCTTCGGCGGCGATTTCAACGGGGTAAAAGGCATGTGTCATTTTACCAAATCCCCCTATGAAACCGAAGTGAAATGCAAGGTTTTATGAGGTGAATTTCGCCATAAATCGAAGCCTTCCAGAAGCCATTCGAACTCCTGCAAGGTGATCGTCTGCGCGGATGTGTCGCCGTCCTTCGGCCAGGCGAATTTGTCCGCCTCGAGCCGCTTGAGCCACAGGCAAAAACCGTTGCGGTGCCAGTACAGGACCTTGATCTTATCGCGCTGGCGATTGATGAACACGTCCAGGGCGCTGCCGAAA
>NZ_WHJF01000237.1:0-2084 GCF_011682185.1 Massilia genomosp. 1 | reverse complement strand
CATCGAGACTTGCCGCAAGCGGGCCGTTTCCTCCTGGGTCTACATCGCCACTGTGATCGCCGCCGCCAGAAAGGGCGTCGCCACACCCTCGCTGCCGCCGATTCCGTCCGGGACGTGAACGGTTACCTACTGATCAGCATCAGATTAAGCCGCCACTGCACCTGGGAAAGTAATTCCCAAGGCATTTTTTGTCACGTCGTCAAGCTCGATCCAGAAGGCAAAAACCGAGTGACCATGCAATTGCATCGTTGGACTGGCCCTGGAAGCATTCACTCCGAGCCGGGACAAGATACGCTCCATGGCGACCGCAGAGACGGCGATGAGGCGCTTCACATCATGCTCAAGGGCGCATTGCACAGCAGCACGCAACACTGCCTGGCACCCCCAAAAGTCAGCTTGCCGCCCGTGTCCGTTTGGACTGCGGAGATCGACCGAACAAAAACGAGAGAGTTCCCATACAGCAGAAGACCTCGGAATTATGGCCGCGTCCATAAGCTCTGGAAACACTTCACTAAGTAAATATGTCTCCGTGGTAGGGATCAGGCGCGAATAGCCAACTGTGGCGCCGGCATCGCGTATGCAGACGTGGTAGGTGCTGTCGCGATCAAACTGGTCAACCTCAAGTCCTGCGCCAGCATCGGGCAGTGTCCATTTCAGGCGCTCAACAAAAACGGCGTACCTGTAAGAGAAAATTTGATTTAGATCAACTAACTTTAGTTGTGATGCTTTAGCGTACATGGTATTCATAGCGCCTCCTTTTTATGCGGGAAGCATCATTGAACCGCCTTTTTCTGTTTCTAAGAATTCGCACTAATGCGAATCCCGGCAGCTTTTGTTTGCGCTGCGATTAGTCAACCAAAGTTAGAGGAATTATGCAAATACACGACGATGTGCTGCATGAGATCTCGACAACTTCCAGCAGTGAGGCAGGATTCAAAATCTTGAAGGAAGAGGCATTTCGCCTTGGTATGCAGACCGTATCATGGGTATTGAAGTCCCCAGTTGCCTTGGAGGATGGGAGGATCGCTACGTTCGATAGCTACACTCCGGAATGGCGTGCGCACTACTTCCAGAATAACTACCTTGCGTGCGATCCGACGGTCAAACATGGGATGACTTCTATACATCCACTTATTTGGTCGAATACCAAGGAACTCGCGCCCGAGTTTTGGGAGGATGCCGACGCTTTCGGCCTGCGCGTTGGTTTCGCGCAAAGTCTGTGGGATCGTCATGGGCGCTGCTCAATGCTTTCTTTGAGTCGTGACCGCACAGAATTATCGCAATCTGAATTGACTCTAAAACTACCGCAACTTTCCTGGCTGGCTCAAATCGCCCATACTGGATTGGTCAGGCACATAAGTCCGGCCGAGGCTATAAATGAACCTGCGGCGCTTACCAAGCGCGAAGCGGAGATACTGCAATGGGTGAGCACCGGAATGACCTCTCAACAAGTGGCGGATAGACTTCGGGTGACTAAAGCCACCATTGACAAGCACATGGAGGCGGTCAGATCAAAACTTCATGCTGAGAATAAGGTGGATGCAGTCGTCAAGGCGATTCGCTGGGGCCTCATTTAGTCGAGGTGAATTGCGCGAGCAAGCGAACTAAGCAGAGCCGGGTAAGCCCGGCTTTTTGTTTTCTATCGGCTATTTCGCGCGGTTAATTGCCATCGACCATGACCATAAATCATATAAGCACGGCCGAGTTCGGTTCGCCTCACGACGTTGAAATATCGAATTCGTTGCATGTTTCAAATTGAGCCTAATCAGGTTCTAGAAAAGCGTAGCGTCTACCATTAGTGATCTGTAGGGTGTTTTTGTATTTATCACGGACGAATCCGCTATGACATCAACGAATCTTGATCAGGCCAGCAAGCCCACTTCATCATTGCTTGATGACTTGTTTCGCAAGGACGCCTTGCACGCATCTCAACAGCGGTTGGGTATGCCGGTCAAGCCCCCCCTGTGTCAGACTACTTGTCGGGTGTGTTTTTGAACAAAGTATGTCGTGATCTTGAGCGTTGTAGTGGGGTTTTTAGGGTTCGTTCTTGTGCTGTACTTTTGACATCGTTTCCGGGAGCGGGG
>NZ_WHJF01000236.1:0-2162 GCF_011682185.1 Massilia genomosp. 1 | reverse complement strand
CGGAGCTGTTCTGAAGTAGAATTCATGTCGGGCAAGGTGCTTTTTGTGTTGATGGATGTGTTTCTCGATAACTCACATTTTATCAATCACTTACGGCGTTCTTGCCCTTTTTTATGCAAAATTCAGGATAGGCGCTCACATGGCCGTCGCCCCATTTCTGCACCAGCAGGTTGGCACCCGCCCGGATGATCGGCGCCATCGACGTCGAGGGTGCGCGAAAGGTTTCATAAAAGCAGGCGCGCAGGCCGACCATGAGCATCAGGTACAGCAGCGCGATGGCCAGCAATCCATACCAGCGCGTGTAGCCCGGCCTGACAGCGCGCGACGGGGCGCGGCTGGCCACGCGGTAGCCCAAGGTCACGCCGAGCACCACCAGGGTCAACTGGAGCACCACCATCGCGCCGTTGGCCAGTGGCCCCGGCAGCAGGAAGAAGATGGCGCACGCCAGCCATGCAGAAAGCGGCATTCTCTCACGCAACTATGATTCTGCAACAATTTGATTGCTGGCATGGCACAATTGCCGTTCACTCATTACCAGGCACGCCATGTATTCTTCCACCTTCATTTTCGGTACCAAGGATCTCGACGACGAATTTCATCAGCTCGACAAAACCATTGCCGAGGCGGCCAAGGCGCTGCCCGGCTACCTGGGTGAAGAAGCGTGGGAAAACCGCGCCACCGGCTTGTTTTCGAACGTGTACTACTGGGACAGCCTGGAAGCGCTGCAAGCGTTGATGCAACATCCGGCGCACTTGCAGGCCAAGGCGGCGCAGGCGAAGTGGCTGGACGGGTATCACGTGCTCATTTCCGAAGTGATTCGTACTTACGGGAATGCCGAACTGGGGCACAGGATGAACGTGCCCGCGAGCACGGCGCCGGCTGATCTCCACGCGGCGCAATGACGGCCGCGCTAGGCCGGCGGCAGCTTGTCCAACTGCATTACCGTGGTCAGCAGCACAAACCCTGACAGCAGTCCGAGTATCAGCGGCGGCACGATACCCCAGGCCAGCGAGCTGCATACGATCAGCAAGGGCAGCACGATCATACAGCGTTGACCGTTCGCGCCGACGGTCACCTTGCTTGCGCAGACCGGACAAGCTCCCTGCTTGACGCGCGGGCGGCCGGGACCCGCAAGGAATATCCCGAGGGGGGCCTGGCAATGGGGGCATGTGCATTCCATAAGCAATAAAGATGGAAGGTGGATGGCGGAATTATCGCCCATGTCGCGACTGAATTCCACACCGGGTAAGCAGGGTCGAACCTGGCGCCCTGCAAGTCCATTAACAAGGGCAAGAAGATCTGCCGACCTGCATTGCCGGGCCAGCGCGGCGGCCGCCGTTTGACAGCAACGCCGCTACGGGGCTACTCTATCGATCCGGCCCGTTCCCCGCTGCGGCGATCCGACCACCATGCTCCAGGCACCACCTTTTCCGATCCGCACCGAATGCCCGCCTGGCGCCTGCGTGTGCCGGCGCGACGCCCTGCTGGCCGAGCCCGGCGGCGACACGCGCATCCTGCGCCTGACCCGCGAGGAAGAAAAGAAACTGCTCGCGCATATCGAGAGCATCGCCAGCTACGCCGAACTGAACAAGCTGAGCGAGCGCCTGCGCAGCCAGCTCGGGGTGGTCTTGCAGATCACGCCCAGTCGCAACGAGGTGAAAAGCGCGCGCGGGCTGAGCATTGTGCTGGAAGACCGGCCGGGCCTGTGCCGCAAGACCCGTCAGGCGGTCCCGAGCGCGATCCGGCGCGCGCTCGAGCGCCATCCGGACATCATCTACGCCATCCTCGACGCCCACGACTTGCTCGGCTCTAACTGACGCGCGCGGGCGGTTCCGGTTCCGTCCGCACGCCTGAGCGAGGTCAAGCGCGGCTTGCGGGAATGTCCACATCATGTGACTTTCCTCCACCGCCATGATGGGATGCCGCATGCAAGCACACAGCAAGTACGACGCGCTGGTTCGGGACGGCCTCGTGTCCGCCGCCGCGCTGGAACAGGCGCACCATGCCGCGCATGCGGCGCTGCTCGACATCGAAGACGGAAATTTGCAAGCTAGTTGTCGCCTAAATACGATTTTTACGCTGCTTTTTTGAGTGCTTGATTTTTCTCCTTTTTGGTGACGGCTTCCGTGACACTTTTTTCGGGATTGAGGTGTACCGTCGTC
>NZ_WHJF01000235.1:0-2176 GCF_011682185.1 Massilia genomosp. 1 | reverse complement strand
AAACAACATCGTCGAGCAGGACCATCGCGCCATCAAACGGGTGACCAGGCCGATGCTCAACTTCAAATCGTTCCGGTCTGCCGGCTCCGTGATCGCCGGCATCGAGCTGATGCATATGATCCGGAAGAGCCAGTTCGCCGTCGATGACGCTTCGCCCATGTCATTCGCCGACAAGTTCTATGCGTTGGCAGGACAAGTCCGTCCAGCGTAAGCAGGGGTCATGCTCAACATGAAAAAATTCGTGCTGGGCTCAACAACGCGACAGAACCGCTCGTAGAGCCCTTGCTCATGTGCCTTATGGTTCTCGGCCTTGGGTCTGCGCCAGGTTAGCGCCTTGGTATCTTTGTTGTACTCCATGTGCGTGAGCTTGCCCTGTTTCAGTTCACGATTGAACGTCAACCATTGCACATGCAGTTCGGCGGTCAGGGCGTCGAGTTGCGCTTCAATCGGCTGGCGCAGGAACGGAATGTCCATCTCGGCCAGCATGTCGGCCTTTTCGTCCATCGAGACCAGTTCGTCGGAGAAATGGCGGTGTTGCAGGCTATCATCGAGATAGAGTTCGCCCGACTTGAAGCGTTTCCGGATTTGCCGGTATAGCCAGAACTCATAGCGGTCAGCATGCAGGCCCGTTGGCTTGCCATCGGCATCGAAGACCAACAGATACGAACGCAACCGTTTTGGCAGCGTTGCTGGCGGGCACTCTGCCAGCGGCCGTTGCGACAGACGTTGCTGCTTAGTGAACACGCTCTTGGCCCAGAACAGCGCCGCGAGCCATGGACTGTCCGGTTCGGTGCCGGCGAAGTCGAGCGCGACATATAGAGGTCGTAGATGACGGCGGATGCGTTCAGCCAGGCCGTCCACCGCCTGCCAGTGCAGAGCCAGCTTGCTCACCGGCTTCACACTCATGCGCTGTCCGGTGATCTGGAGTGTGTCTTTCGGCATGATCTTGTACGCGCGCTGCCGCACGTTGCCAAACGGCGTGGTATCAGCCACCGTGTCATCGACATAGAGCAGCAACAGGCGGCCAACCTGCGGCGTATCCGGTTGACGGCGCACCTGTTCGGCGACATACAGTTTTTGCGCGCCGGCGCTGCTCTCTTCCTCCAACTTCTTCATATGGTAAGCCATCGCATCGACCAGGTTGTCGGAGAGTTGCCGGTAGCGCTGCCAGGCATAGCACAACAAGTAGAGGCGGGTCTGATCCGCCTTGAGGCTGCGCAGGTCATGGACGGTGTAGAAGCTCGCCAGACTCGCGTAGTAGAGCAAGTTCTGTTGCGAAACACCCAGCTTTGGCAGAAGGTCCTTGGCAATTCTGTGCAACGGCTCCAGCAAAGCGCGCTTCTCGCGTTCGCGGATCATCTGACGCCAGCCGAAGTCCTTGGCGTCCTGCTTGAGCGCCGCCAGCTGGGACAAGGTGTCATCACGCACCAAAAGCTGGGCCAGCGCGTCCATGGCCGCGTCGTCCAGCGCTTCCGCCAGGAGGCCGCCCACCCGCCGACGTTCGGCGGACAGGGTTTCGCTGACCAATTCTTGCAGCGTGGTGTAGCCGGGGCGGATGATTTTGTGTTCATTGAGCCAGACAATCAACTCGGCGGCCACAAACCCCGGCGTCGCATCGCGCCTTGCGGTCAGCGCGGCCTGTTGTCCAAGCTGCGGCAGGAAGTCGGCCGTCCACAGCTGGTAGCCGAACAACTCGGCGATTTGCCCGCGCTGGGCGTAATGCTCATGCTTGGTGATCGGCTTACGGTCAAACGCCTCGTCGTGAAAATAATGGTTTAGTACGAAGGTGCCGTCATCATCGACATCGGTCCAGTCGAAGCGGAAGAAGGACTGCTTGGCCTTGAAGTAGCCGATCTGCAAGACGCAATAGACCTGGGCATGCAGGCCTGGCCGGCTACTGGCGAGCGCCAATTCGGTTTCCGTCAATGCCAGGTATTCCATCCGCTGTGCATCGTCGAAGTCTGGCAGGCCGTACAGGGCTTCTTGCTCAGCCTCTGACAGAACACTGAGCAACTTATTTTTTTGTTTCATCCATAATCTTTCCAAGGCTACGGAGCGTGTCAAACTATTTGAGACAGTATTTACAGATTGTTTAGGGAGCATTCTTCGGTCTGCTCGTTGGTGCCAATGTCCATTTTGGGCATGTTGATTCCGGCTTCGGTTGGCAGAGCCGGCG
>NZ_WHJF01000234.1:0-2188 GCF_011682185.1 Massilia genomosp. 1 | reverse complement strand
CAGGATCGCAGTGGAAGGGGCTGTCCAGTTGAAAGCGCTGACACTGATGCGGCCTTCGCCGGGCACTTCCACACTGTCGAGCTCCCCGTGTTTGCTGTAGCCGTAGCCGACCACCCCGCCATCAGGCAATTTCAACGCGACTTTCTTGCCACCCGGGCTGTACGAATAGGAGTAGCCCATCGTAAATCCACCCGGATAAGTCACCGTCTCGCCCGTATGGCGATTTTCGTTGTCATAGGCAATAATGCCACTGGACTGTGTACCGGCGTCGTCTTTGCTCCATCCGACCAGCATGTCAGCGTCATTCCAGTCGTACTTTACCGTCCGCTTCAACACATCACTCTCATCATAAAATGATTTCTTTACCAGCCGATTCGCATCGTCGAAAGTGAACCGGATTTTACTCTGATCAAAATCGACGTACTGCTCAAGATTTCCCGCCAAGTCATACGACGTCTGCGCAGTTTGCCCCAAGGGCAGCGTTTCCTTGATGACTCGGCCGTTCCGATCATAGTCAAAGCGGTGCACGTTGCCTTTGGCATCCCTTACTTCCAGCAAGTTTCCCCGTACGTCGTATGCCAAGCGGGTCGATTTCTTCAGTCGATCGGTCTGTGTCAATGGCTGGCCAAAATGGTTATGGTGCGCCGTATTGGCCTTGCCATAGGGGTCGGTGTTGCTATTGACCAGGCCGCGCGGATCGTATCCGGTCTGCACGGTGTGCGTCACACCGTTGCGCTCGACCAAGGCGGTCGTGGTCGGGCGTTCCAGTGCATCATACCGGTTGCGCTCCACATAGGTTGGGTAGCGGATTTCCGTAGGCGAATTCAAGCTACCCAAGGTTCCGGCCGCGCTTGCGTCATCGATCTGATAGCTGAACCGGGTCGCGTTACCCATGCCATCAACCAGTTTGCTCATGCGCTGAAAATTATCGTATTCGATCAATTTTTCCCGCCCATCGCCATCGCGCACAACGGTCGGCGAGCCCTGGTGGTCATAACCAACGGTTGCCGGCGTTAACGACGCGGCCGCAATGTCCAGCGCCCGATTGAGTGCGTCATAACGCATCGTTGTTTTGCGTTCCAGCGGATCGGTCGTTACGAGCAGATTGCCAACTTTATCGCGGGCCAGACGCCATGACTTTTGCAGGGCATTGGTACGTTTCACCAAGAGACCCATGCCGTCGTACTGCATGACGCTGGTGAACTTGCGCGGATTTGTCGAACTGACGCGATTTCCCGTGCGGTCATGCACGTAGATGAAGTGACCCTGTTCAGGTTCGGTAACGGTTTCGATGTTGCCGCGGGGATCGTAGCTGGTGAGGGTGACCGCATCGGCCGTGACAGTACCGTTAGCCTCGGTGCGTCCCTTGACAGTGGCAATGGTGGTAAACCCGTGGTCGTCGACTTTCGATTCCGTCACACGCTCGTCGGCGGTCCCGGCCGCTTCCAGAAGCCGGATCAGATTGCCCTTGGCGTCACGCTCGTAGCGCGTCTTTACGCCAAGTTCATCCGCGGTTTCCACCAGGGCGAGGTTGACGGCGGAGTAGGCGCGCTTGAGCGTCGTGCCGTCCTCCTGGGTCAGCTCGACCACCTGCTCGAATTCATTGTAGGCGGTGCGCTTGCTGAACCCGCGCGCATTGGTGCTGGTCTCGGCCCGCGCGCCGGAATCGTAGCGCACCTCCTCGTCGACGCGCCCGTTGACCACGCGCCGCACCAGCTTGCCCGAACGGTCGTGCGTCAGGTCGTCCACCCGCCGTCCGCTGGCCGTTTCCGGACCCGTAATGCGGCTCGAAAACTGCTTGTTGGCGTCGTCGTAGTCGAATTCGTAGTCGCTCACACCGCCGTCGGCGGCCGTGTACTGGGCGACCGAAGCGCCGGCATAAGCGAGCTTTTCGATGCGCTTTTCCTGGTCGGTGACCGTGATGATGTTATTGCTCGTGTCATATTCGTAGAACATCGAATTGCCGCGCGCATCGATCACTTCGGAGAGACGATTGGCCGCGTCATACTTGTACTTGACGCTGCGCGCGGGCAGGTCCAGCGCCATGCCGGCGATCGGGTAGTCGCGCACTTCGGTGATCAGGTTTGCCGTGTAATGCAGGCTGTACAAGACGCGCCCGTTGGCGTCGATCACGCCGCGCAGGGTGCCGCCCTTGTCGCGCACCATCCAGACGGTATTGTTGTTCTTG
>NZ_WHJF01000233.1:0-2194 GCF_011682185.1 Massilia genomosp. 1 | reverse complement strand
TGAGTGTGATCACGCGAGTTGATGGCCCGGTTTTCACGTAAAACGATGGTCCTACCCCGAGCGATTTTAGCGTCTTGACAGCGCCGGCCACGGCGCTGTTTTTGATCGTGCGGTTAGAACGGTTCGCCGCCGAACCTTTCAGGTCGTTCGTGTTGAGGATGGTGATCGTAGTAACGCCGAATCTGAAGTCCATAGCTCGATGCAAATGCTTCGATCAGAGCACTCATGCAGCAGTAAATTTCGGCGGCGTTTTTATCCGAAACAGGCGGCAGATGGATGACGAGCGGAGGCTGTGTGTTCATGACGTCACCTCGCAGCGGCGCGCCGCTGCGGTTTGGTATCGGGCTGCGCAAACACGTCCAGGTACAGCTTTTCATCAAGCACGGCCAAATCGCGCCGCGCCGCCACGCTCAGAAGTTCTCCGGCCAGCGTCATCAGGATACGGTAGTTGCCGGCGGCGTGGTCGCACAGCGTCTGGCGTAATCCCGGCGTCATCAGACTGGCGTTGCCGGCGCCCGCAAGCAGGTGATTGAGGCAGGCCAGCAGCTCGTCCCTGCTTGCGTGTTCGGTTGCCAGCCGGGTGCGGATGCGAGAACCAAGCGGCACCAGGTCTTCGCGCCGCAGTTTCTCCGGCAGGCGCGCGTCGCCGGCCAGCACCACGCACAGCAGCGGCTGCGAATCGAAGCGCGCGCTGGCCATCAGCCGCAGTTCGGACAGTACCGGCGGCGCCATTTCCTGCGCCTCGTCGATCAGCAGCACGGGGCGGCGCCGGGTCGATTCGAGATGGGCCTGCCATTGCTCGCGCAGCGCCTTGAAGCCGCCCCAACGATTGTGTGGCTTGAGCGGCACGCCGAACACGTCGCCCAGTTCGCGATAGAAGTCGGCCAGATTGCTCTGCGGGTGGTTGATGGCGCCAACAGTCACGTCGGGCAAGCGCGCCAGGCGTTCGGCCAGCACCCGCAGAGCGATGCTCTTGCCGCTTCCCGGATCGCCGTGGATCATGGCGAAGCCCCCTTCGCGTACCAGCGCCTGTTCGATGCGCCAGCAGAAGTCCTCGATCTTGGGCGGAACGTAAATCGCTTCGGTAGGCAAGTCGGGCGTAAAGGGATTGAATTTGAGTCCGTACAGTGCCAACAGTTTCTGGATCATGGGTTTTCCTCGTCAATGGTGGACAGATAGGCCGGCGGCAGGCCGGTGGCTGCATAGTCGGCCAGCAGTTCGCGCATCAGCGGCGCCATGCCGGTTGCCGCGATCGGCTCAGGCTCGCTCGCTGCTCGAGCCAGTCGACGCCGCACCCCGGTTGCGTTGGCCGCCTTGTCCAACGGGTGTACGGCACAGAGCACGCTGCCGTCGTGGGCGTCGACCATGTCGACGCGGGAGAGGTTCCAGCGCGCATAGCGCACGTGGACATTGACCAGATGGCGGTACCGTCCCGGAATTTCGAAGCGCGTTCCCTCCAGGCTGAAGGTGCCATCGGCACGGCGCTGACGGCGCACTACCTCGACCCGGAAGGCGGCGCACAGCGCAGCGGCCGACGGACACTCACGGGCGACGTTGGGGCCGTCCAGATAGCGCTGCAGGGGCGTGGCTTTCAACTCTGAGTGCAGGCTGCGGTGATATTCCTGCTCAACCCAGGCTTGCGTCGCCAGGTTCAGCAGGTCGAGCGTGAGCATCTCCTCGCCTTCCAGCATCGCCATCAGGCGGCCTTCGACGCGGCCCCAGAATGACTCCTGTTTGGCGTTCTGGTAGGGCGAGTACGGCAGCGTCGTCTGGTGCAGTACGCTCAGCGACGCCAAGCCGCTGGTGGTTTCCTCGGCCAGCATGGCAGCACCGTTGTCGGTCATCAGGGCACGCGGCAGGCCGCGCTTCATGAAGGCCTGGCTCAGACCGTGAACCAGGCTGGCGCTCGTCTCGTCGAGATACCACTGCAGATGGCACACCAGGCGCGAACGGTCGTCAATCACGCCCAGTAGCATCGGCTTGACCCATTCGCCACTGGCGGTCAGCACCTTGCGCGAACCATGATGGAAGTCGAGGTGCCACAGCGCGTTGACATGCTCGACCTCATAGCTGCGCACCTCCAGCTGTTCGAGCCGGTCGCGCGCGGCCAACGCGCCAGCACTGGTGCGCGCCAGGCGGGCCTGCCTGTGCATACCGTGAGCGAGCAGGTAGCGCCGCAATGTCGGGTACGACG
>NZ_WHJF01000232.1:0-2246 GCF_011682185.1 Massilia genomosp. 1 | reverse complement strand
ACGACGGTACACCTCAATCCCGAAAAAAGTGTCACGGAAGCCGTCACCAAAAAGGAGAAAAATCAAGCACTCAAAAAAGCAGCGTAAAAATCGTATTTAGGCGACAACTAGCTTGCAAATTTCCGCAGGTAAGCAGGGCAGGGCGCTGCCGGATGGATTCGCCCGATACGCTATGCGCCGCGCCAACGCCGCCACCTCCCTGACTGGGATCACTCCCCACCGACTGCGCGGCACCTGCGCCACCCTCATGTCGGAAGAAGGCACGCCCATTCAGACCATCCAGGCCATCATGCGCCACAAGGACCCGAAGACCACGATGGGCTACCTGGAAGTGAACATGGACGTGGCGAGCCGTGCGCAGGACCGGATCGAGGACAAAATCTACGGTGGGCGGAAAATGGGCGATGCGCGTCAAAGCGGCCCTAGCGGTGCTTGACTCTCGTGACAACACCTAATCCTCAGTGACAATTCTGGGCGTTGCATTGCTTTCGGAAAATATTCACAGTTCCGCGTCCGGTTGCGCACGCTGGACAGTGCCTCAATGCAACCAGGTTGGCGTCATCGGCCGGAATGTTCCACGGGTGCGGAAGTCGTTATTCGGCTGCGCCGCGAAGGGCTAAAATTTTCTAAAGAATCAAGGCGTTACACGCGCATCGCCGGGCCCTGCCGAGCAGCTGCCGGACGGGGCTCGAGACCAGGCCATTCTGTCAAAATTTGGGACCTGTTGAGGGGCTCACAAGTTACACAAAATTAGGTTACAAGAAAAGTTGCACTCGCCTTTTTCGTGTAACCTCTCCCAAATGCATTCTGCGCGACGTCGACGGCAAGACCGCGCTACCACCTGTCGACATCGAGAAAATGCGCTAGGGGTGGTTGAAGCCGCAAATCATGCCCAGCCTGGACAGAGCTTCTTCCAGTACGGCGGCATGACCACTGCCCCAAGGGTGCTCACAAGCCTCGCGCGCGCGCCAATCGAATGACTTTGGTTGGAAAGTGAGAATATAGCCAACCTCGTCTTTTGGACCCTTAACGGCGACGGCGAACTGATTGTCGGCGTTGGACGCGGCGTGCGTCATGGGGAACCCAATTACGATGCCAGTCTTCTCGTTGAAAGCACGAGTGGAAGTAACAAGCATCGGATGGAAACTTGGCATTTCCTTTCCCACGTGGGGGCTGTGCTGAATGTAAATGATGTCCGCGCGATCAGGAACCCAGCCCTGCTTTGCCACCATTAGACGACCTCCTCACCGATTGGCGTGAAGGTCATCACTTCGCCGCCATGACGCACTGGGTCGAAGGAAGCCAGCATTGAGGCGAGGGTAATGCCAGGCTCAACCGCTTCCAAGACAATCCGACCTTTCTCGGCGGTGATGCGCACTTGCGTCCCGTCTATCATACCGGCAGTCTTGGCGACCACCTTGGTGAGGCGCACGGCAAGGCCATTGCCCCATTGGCTTACTGCCGCTTCTGCTGTCTGATAACCCATGATTTTCTCCTTTATACTGTGGATACATGGTATATACGTATCGGACGGGTGTCAACGCGTATCTACGTGTGGCTACCATAACGGTAACTGGTTGCTGGTACGTGCGTCATTTTCAGAAGGCGGCTGTTCGAATGTCAGGAGTCGGTTGCACCGACTGAAACATGTCTGGCCCGTACCCGCATGATGGACTGGCGCGTCGTACCAAAATCACGGGCGACCTTGGCGACGGACTCCCCGGCTGTGAGCCGTACCATCACATCGACTTGCTGCGCTTTCGTCAGCGCTGATGGGCGACCCAAAACCTTTCCTTCGGAGCGGGCGCGAGCGATGCCAGCCTGGGTGCGTTCGATCAGTAGGTCGCGTTCGAATTCAGCAACCGCGCTAAGCACGCTCATCATCATCTTCCCAGCAGCACTGGTTAGATCCACGCCACCGAGCGCCAAGCAATGTACCCGGATTGTATCCGCCGCTAGCCGCTTTACTGTGGCACGCACATCCATGGCGTTACGGCCCAGCCTGTCGAGCTTGGTAACGATGAGCACATCGCCAGGGCGTGTACGCACATATTTCGAAACGAGGAGTTTCGCGTTACACTCAGTGTGCACTCAACTCTGTAAAGGGTACCTGCTAATGGGCGGAAATTTGCAAGCTAGTTGTCGCCTAAATACGATTTTTACGCTGCTTTTTTGAGTGCTTGATTTTTCTCCTTTTTGGTGACGGCTTCCGTGACACTTTTTTCGGGATTGAGGTGTACCGTCGT
>NZ_WHJF01000231.1:0-2250 GCF_011682185.1 Massilia genomosp. 1 | reverse complement strand
TTTTCGGGATGCGAGAGAGTCGAGAGGTCGGGAAGAGGGGCAAGTTTTACCATGACCGGCATCATGCCCGGATATCGGAATGTTTACAATTGCGCGTTTACAACGGTCAGGGCTAAACAGTTACTTTTAGTGTACAATTAATATTGTTCTTAATATTACATTTATTGGAGGTTTCTTTGGCAAAAAATCTATGCAATGATCTTGACGCTGTTGGTTTTGTTAAAGCCTTCGAAAAGGATTGCGTGAAGGTTGCAGAACGGTTGGAGGTTCCTATCGAGAATATTCTCGGTTTGGCGGCACAAGAAAGCCAATATGGAAAAGGGCGTATTGCTGTAGACCTCAAAAACTACTTCTCCATGCATGCTCCGGCACCTTTACAGATTGGCGCCGAACATCCAAAGGATAATAAAAAAATCAAAGTAGCCAAGTTTTCAAAATTTAAGGACTGTGCAGAATCCTTTGAAAGTCGATTCGGGCACGCCGTAAAAGGCAAGACGGATCCTCTTGCCTTTGCACAAGCATTGGTTGCGGTCAGATTTAATACCGGAAAGGCGGAAGACGGCGGCCGTGCGAATTTCGTCCCCTATTTGGTAAGTATTATTAATGCAGTAAAAGGACGCAGGTCGTGCTGAGCAAATTGCATCATAGACTTCTGATTGCCTTTTTTTTGGCGACATCGAGTGGGGTCGCCACGAGCGCAACATCCGTTCAACTTGGCCGGATACAAGCTCACGGCTTAACTCAAAAGCAAGCCAAACAAGTGCTTATCGTTGTTCTCAAGCAAAATCAATTCAATTTGCGCAAACCTGGTGTTTTTATTGAGGACCTGATCAATGACAAAGGAAAGCCGTATCATCCCGGATATTTTGAATTCAGCTTAGGCTACAGCGATCCAAATGCGGGCGCGATCGCATATTGGGGAATGTATTCCGTCAGTGCGTTAACCGGAGATGTCTGGGAAACCCACACATGTGAGAATTTTTCTTTTCCCGCATTACAACGTATTCAACATGAGATCAGGGCCAAAACTAAAAAAACTTTAGATGACGAGCGTGTAGCACGCAGGGGATTTGGCTGTACCGACTAACGGCGTCACAACGAAAAAGACCGCCGAAGAAGAAGTGTCCTCTGTCAGGAGCGAGACTGTAACGACTGGTTCCTGCTGGCGTCTCTTTCGACGACGTCAGAAGAAGCGCCAACATGGCTCGCATGCAAATTTTTTGTTTCCGGTTGATATTATTAACATTGCAAAATGCGATTAACATGTTAAAACTGTTTCAGAGTGTAGTCGTGCTGTCGCTCTTTTTAGCGATATCAACGGTATCGGCAAAAGACGCTTCACCGATTCAACTCGGGGAAGTGCAAGCCAAAGGATTAAAACCCAAGCAGGCCAAGCAACTCCTCATTTTTACGCTAAAGCATGCGGGTTATAACGTCACCAAACGCGGCATGTTTTTTGATGGTCCTTGACCAATGCCAAAGGAAACTCCCCACATCCTGGTTACGCCGATTTCGGCTTAATTTATGCTAATCGGAACGCGGGGGCGCTCGAAACCATCGGACTATTCTCTGTCAATACTTCAAGCGGAGAAATTTGGGAAATCAACACGTGTGAGCTATTTTCTTTCCCAGCCTTGCGCCGTATTCAAGGTCAAATCCGGGCCAAGACGAACATAAGTGACGCCACCGAGCGCGTGCATCGCCGTCGGTTGAGTTGTACGGATTAATCGTCGGGCCTGCGAATGAAAGGGAATCGTGCCGCTGTAAAGTCGACGCTGGTACCATTTCCATGGGGATATCACTGCCGGCCCTGGAAAAAATGTCGGTCCACATGAACACTGAACATCCCGGTGCGCGGCTGGCACCTTGAACGAGAACAGTTCACCACGTATGAAGGAAGCGATGCGTCTTTTGATTCTGCTGTTCGTTGCCGCCGCATTGGCGCTGGCAACGGCCTTGTTGTCAGGCTTGGCCTCCCTGAACTTTTTGCAGCACATGGCATCGATTACCCCTGCCTCGAAAGGGCTGCTTACCGTCTCGCTCCTGGTCAGCACCGCCGTGTTGCTGCTCCTCGGCGCCTGGGCAAGAAACAAGCGCGCACAATCTGCCGCGCAACACGTCCAGACATCGGCATAGGGGGCAGCTAAATATAGCTGCTCCCCTGCCACACCACCCGGCATGCGGGTCCGCACCGGGCGGTTCGAGTAGTTGAGGTTATGTGAGGCGAGGCATGCCAAGGCGATCAAAGTA
>NZ_WHJF01000230.1:0-2259 GCF_011682185.1 Massilia genomosp. 1 | reverse complement strand
AGTATCGATTTAACCGGCGCTTCGATTTGTCGACCATCTTGACGCGCCTCTTGTACGCTGCTGTCGCCACGGGCAACCGAACCGAAGCGTGGTGTCGGTTAGCTGAAGATCAGCGCTAATCACCTTCAATTTTGACGACACCAGCGACGGCATCTGCGTGCGGGTTTACCGGGGCACACTGTTGCTAGGCTGGTATACGGTCGACCCTTACCGGGATTGCCCTGGCAATAACCCGCGCCTCGACGATGTGATGAACCGTCAGGCGCAACTATGTTCCGCAGGGTCCGAACATGCATGCCTGGCGCTGGCGAAGTTCAAGGCGGGCAAGCATACGGCCGATGAGCTGACCATGAACTGGGCTGAAATGGCCTGCTTCAAGGGAGAGCGCCAGCAATGCGAGCTACTGTGCGCACGTGGAAAAAAATACCTCAACTGTGCAAACCAGGAATGGCGCATCATCGGCCGGGACTGGACCGTTGCGGGTTGGACCGCAGGTTCCGGCCCTGACGGACGTTACCTCGCACAGGTGATGATCAGCTGTACGGCGCCAGTGCCGGCACCGGAGCAGCCGGCGTCAAAACCGGTGCAACATTCGATTCAATACGATGGG
Organism: Massilia genomosp. 1; assembly: GCF_011682185.1. Taxonomy (NCBI): domain Bacteria; kingdom Pseudomonadati; phylum Pseudomonadota; class Betaproteobacteria; order Burkholderiales; family Oxalobacteraceae; genus Massilia; species Massilia genomosp. 1. The sequence continues at coordinate 1,649 of NZ_WHJF01000230.1, read as the reverse complement.
GAGCAATTCCGCAGCCCGGTCACCAAGCGCATGCACAATACGCTGGCTGAAGCCTTGCGTGAAGTCTGCGCGGCTGCGCCGGCGCGGAAAGCGCCGGACTATTTGCTACTGCGTCCGTATGAAGACAAGCGTCCGCTCGAAGCGCGCGGCACGCCCACGGCGACCTCGGTGCATAAGTGCCAGGCCGCTGACGGGAAAATCACCCTGAGTGATACGGCTTGCCCGAAAGGACGCGAGTAATATTGAAACGAGCCGGCTTTTTTAGTACGCCTTAAGACGCATGTTTTTCCTCGCTCTGCGCGCCATTGACCGGTCCCAATGCGGATGGCGGTCCACCAGCGGCATCGCTGATCGCGCTACGGTCGGCGCGAGCGCCGGAGTCATGTACGGGGCCACTTGATGAGGCGCTCGATTCTGGCGCAGGGACTATGAAGTTAATATAGCTGTTGATTCTATCTAGTGTTCTCGTGACAATTGCGTTCGATTGATCGCCGGCCAGTTGCGGCGGGGTGTCGGTTAACTTCTTCATGAGGTCGTTGATTTCGGCATTCGATTCGCGCGCTTCGATTACGGTGAATAGGCGGCTCGCGTGCGTGAAGTTGGCGATCGTCGGTCCTTTTTCCACACTGGCCTGGACCGATAGATCCGGGCGGCCGATTTTCTCGAAATTGTAGTTACCCAGGACTTTTTTGACGGACGTCGAGACCTCATTTGTCTTCAGGTAGTCGGCCACGATCAATTTCAGCGTATCGGGGTCCGTCTTCGTCCATCGCTCTTCCGGGAATCCACAGGCAGCAAACGACGTATAACCCTTCAGGTTCATCCCGAGCGCATCCTTTTCCATCCCGCTCCCTTTTGCTTCAACACTGGTTTGGGCAAAAAGATCTGCAAGTAAGGCCAGTTCGAAGCCTTGGGTTTCCGCAGGTGTGAAATTTGTTCCAGTCAGGCATGTGTCGGCTAAATGGTGCGTGACACGCAAAAGCTGACGAATCTGTTGTCGTTTGCCGGCATTGTAGACCAGAAGTTGCAGCACATCCGGCGCTCCGTCATCGTTTCGGGCACAAGCCATTAGTTTGTCTACGGGAATGCCGATGGTTGTCTGATATGCGCCGGCACCGCTTCCTCCTTTGTTCCACTGGGTCGTTACCTGGTCGGCGGCGGCCTGTCCGTGGAACGTGACATTGGCCAAGTGGCTCCTTTTTTGTTCCTCGTCCAATGCAGCCAGCCCGACCGTGAAAATTCTGTCGGCGATTGATCCGCTGGGATTTTTCACCTTGCGGATTGAAGCGCGCAAGAATCTAAGACCGTCATTGGTGAGCCGGTGAGGGGCGGAAACTAACTCAGCAGGGTTTTTTTCCCCGTAATCTGGCCAGTTGAGCTTATCTTCTTCCGGCACCGCATAGACACCTCGGTTATCCGTCAGTTGAGCGGCCTCGCCTCCGGCCGTATAGGCGTCATAACTCTTGGACCGTATCAGCGCGGTTCTTTTGAAGGTTTGAGCGAACTGGGTGACGGGAGCAGTATCGGAAATTTGCAAGCTAGTTGTCGCCTAAATACGATTTTTACGCTGCTTTTTTGAGTGCTTGATTTTTCTCCTTTTTGGTGACGGCTTCCGTGACACTTTTTTCGGGATTGAGGTGTACCGTCGT